>CAZOYZ010000364.1:0-4166 GCA_964584045.1 uncultured Prolixibacteraceae bacterium
ATCTTGATCTGTCCCGGATAAGTCATCTCATCCTGGATATGTTTGGCAATATCGTACGACAGCTGTTCAGTTTCCTTATCCGAGATCTTATCGCTTCCAACAATGACGCGTAATTCCCTTCCGGCCTGAATGGCATAGGTTTTAAGGACGCCCGGATAAGACAAAGCCAGATCTTCGAGCGCTTTTAACCGTTTGATATATGACTCCACGACTTCGCGCCGGGCGCCGGGACGGGCTCCTGAAATGGCATCGCAAACCTGTACGATCGGGGCCAGCAGGGTCTGCATCTCCACTTCGTCGTGGTGTGCACCAATGGCATTGCAAATCTCCGGCCTTTCCTTGAATTTCTCAGCCAGCTTCATTCCCAGGACTGCGTGCGGCAGTTCAGGCTCATCGTCAGGCACCTTACCAATGTCATGCAGTAAACCGGCACGTTTTGCAAATTTGGTGTTCAACCCGAGTTCCGAGGCCATAATGGCACACAGGTTCGCCACTTCACGCGAGTGTTGCAGCAGGTTCTGACCGTAGGATGAACGGTATTTCATTTTACCGATCAGTCTGACCAGTTCAGGGTGCAACCCATGGATGCCGAGATCGATCGTGGTCCGCTTTCCCGTTTCAATAATTTCATCTTCAACCTGCTTTTTCACCTTGGTCACCACCTCTTCAATACGGGCAGGATGGATACGGCCGTCGATCACCAGTTGGTGCAGGGCCAGACGGGCCACTTCGCGACGTACCGGGTCGAATCCGGAAAGAACGATCGCTTCGGGCGTGTCGTCGACGATGATCTCAATCCCGGTAGCAGCTTCAAGCGCCCGGATATTCCGGCCTTCGCGGCCAATGATCCGTCCTTTGATCTCATCGCTTTCAATGTGGAAGATCGTCACTGCATTTTCGATCGCCGTTTCCGTGGCCACGCGTTGTATGGTCTTCACGACGATTTTCTTTGCCTCTTTGTTTGCCGAAAGCTTAGCCTCCTCAATGATCTCGTTGATCGAAGACATCGCCTCCGTTTTTGCTTCATTCTTCAAGGATTCCACGAGCTGACTCTTTGCCTCTTCGGCCGATAAGCCCGATATCGCCTCAAGCTGCTCAACCTGTTGTTTGTGCGCTTTTTCCAGCTCATCTTCCTTTTGTTGAAGTAAATTCAGTTGGGTGGTCAGGTTCTCACGGATCACGTCTACTTCCTTTTTCTCGGTCTCAAAATCCTTGATTCTTCGCTGGATCTCGTCCCTACGTAGATTCATTGCCGTTTCCCTTTGATTGAGCTTCGTCTCGAGGACATGGATCTTGCCGTTCTTCTCATTGATATATTTCTCATGTTCTGCCTTTAACTGAAGAAACTTCTCCTTGGCCTGGAGGATCTTATCTTTTTTGATCACCTCTCCTTCCGTTTCCGCTTCGCTGATGATCTTTCTCTTCTTTCCCTGGATGGCCTTATCCCATAAAAAATAGGAAAAGACGCTGCCCCCAAGAAAACCTGAAACCACGTATAATATTATTTCCATCTTTATAGAGTATTATTGATTAATAAAAATCCCGCATTTCAACTCAGTGCCGGGACCTCCGCGGCTCTGAGTTAAAAGCGGGTATGATATATCTAAATTACCTAGTCGTTCAATGACAAATAATCGCTCAACTGTTCGTTCAGCAGCTTCAACTCTTCCAAAACCGGAGTCTCATCTGCTTTTTCTTCGATTTCCAGACTTTTTAATACAAGTTGAAATGCCGTCATGGCTAGATGATCCTGGGCATCCTGATTGACGTACTTCTTTTTGTATTCAAGAACGATATCATTGATCATTTTTGCAGCTTTCCGATACTTCTCCTCCTGTCTCCGGTCAATTCTCAAGGGATAAATTCTCCCGTTGATGCTAATATTTATTGAAAGCTCGTTTGTCATTATATCATGTATTAGCTACACATTCAACTGAGCTATACATTTATCAATTTCCCGCACTATTTTGTTGATCCGCTGTTTTGCCTGTTGTTTGTCGTCATCTGTAACAGATAAAACGCGGGCTATCTTTAAATTATCGTACTTTACGAGCAGCTCATTCTTTTCATCTCTTAACGCCGAAATCTCGTTCCTGAGTGATTCCAGTTGACCAAGCAGTTGCTGCTTTTCTGCCTTTAAACGATCATGCCGGTGAATCAACAGTCTGAGTCTCGCCTTAAAATCATCCAATAAAATTTGATCCTGCTCAGTCATTCCTGTATATTTCTTGGACAAAATTAATATTTTTGCCCAATAGATCACACGAAGATAAGTTTATTTGTTGAACAGCTTCAGTAATGAACAAATATAAAGAGAACCGGTTCATTTACCTTTATCGTTGCTCATGCCCGGCAAAGCTTAAATAGTTTGGGTGTGAACCCGGTTTATCGACACGTTCTTTACTGGATACCGGAAAGCGGAGAATGATTATGAGAATTATTTTTATTTACATGTTGTTTTTTATCCTGAAGCCGACGATAGCCCAAATTTCCGATCCTGATTATTTTTCACCTCCGTTAAAAATCCCTCTTCTCCTTGCAGGAAATTTTGGCGAACTACGTTCCAATCATTTCCATTCCGGCATCGACATCAAAACACAGGGAAAAACAGGACTTCCGGTATATGCTGCAGCCGAAGGAGAGGTCTCGCGTATTTATGTTTCCGCTTCCGGATTCGGGCTGGCCCTGTACGTGGATCATCCCAACGGAACAACAACCGTTTACGGCCATCTGCAAAAACTGCGTGAAGATATCCAGACCTATACACGGGCTGTTCAGTATGATAAGGAGTCATTTGCCGCCGACATCCCGGTGCCGAAAGGAAAATTCAGGTTAAAAAAAGGAGAACTGATCGCCTACAGCGGCAACAGCGGGAGTTCGGGCGGCCCCCATCTTCATTTCGAGATCAGGGATACGGATTCCGAGAGACCTTTAAACCCGTTGTTATACCACCTCGGCATAAGGGATGATCAGGCTCCTGCAATCCTCTCGGTGATGATCTATCCGCTGTCGGATGATGCCCACGTATCGGGAAAATCATATGCACAGCGCATCGATGCGGTCCTTTTCAACGGGGCGTACCACCTGAAAAACAATCCGGTGCTGAACGTATACGGTGAAACGGGATTTGGGATCCAGACTTTTGACTACCTTACAGGAAGCTGGAATAAATGCGGAGTGTATGAGATCAACCTGCTGGTTGACCAGCAGACCGTGTATACCTTCAGAATGGATCAACTCGACTTTGACGAGACACGTTATGTGAACAGCCATATCGATTATGCCCATTATCAAAACTATAACAGACGCCTGCATAAAAGCTGGGTGGAGCCGGGCAACAGGTTGAGCAACTATCCCGTACTGGTCAATAAAGGAAAAGTAAAACTCTCGGATGGTCAAAGGCACGAAGTCAAATACCTGGTCAAAGATGTGAACGGGAATGAAAGCCGTTTGGCATTCAATGTGATTGCCAAACCCATGCAAATCGCCAAAACAGAAAAAACAGGTATACCCGTCGCTTATCATAAAAGCTTTAGTATCGAAGAAGACGGGATTGAAGCAAACTTCGATGCCGGAACATTCTATTCCGATTTCGCATTTGATTTCCAGGTACTTCCTGCCAACGGCCGGTTTTATTCTCCTGTATTTCGGCTTCATCGTGATGAAACTCCGGTTCATCAATATTATGAACTGAAGATCAAGGCAGTAAATTTCCCTTCACGGCTGAAGGACAAGGCGCTTATTGCCGTCGTTGATGTTCAAACAGGGAAAAAACGGGCTCTCGGAGGAGCATACAGTTTTGGCTGGGTGGAAGCCAACGCCCGGCAACTGGGTAATTTTGCAGTCACTGCCGACACCATCGCGCCGGTAATCACTCCGGTCAATATCCAAAACAAGACCACCCTCACCAATAGAAGTAAGATCAGTTTCAAAATACGCGATGACCTTTCCGGTATCAGCTCCTACAGGGGTGAACTGGATGGCAAATGGGTGTTGTTCGAGTATGACGCAAAAAACGCCCTGATCGAGTATTCCTTTGATGCCGGCCGGATCGAATTTGGGAAAAAACATCACTTAAAACTGACAGTGAGCGACGCGAAAGAAAACACGACAACCTATGAAGCAGATTTTTATCGTTAAGTCTTGAGTCTCACTACTCACTACTC
>CAZOYZ010000364.1:4266-5828 GCA_964584045.1 uncultured Prolixibacteraceae bacterium
CTACTCACTACTTTTTTATATCTTTGGCGCGTTAAACCGAAAATGTAAACAACATGAAGGCATATGTATTTCCGGGACAGGGAGCCCAATTTCCCGGTATGGGCAAAGATTTGTACGAGAATTCTCCCGTTGCAAAGGAGTTATTCAACCAGGCCAATGAGATTTTAGGCTTCAACCTGACCGAAATCATGTTTGAAGGTACTGTCGATGACCTGAAACAAACCCGCGTTACTCAACCTGCGATCTTTCTGCATTCGGTGCTTTTGGCAAAGACACTTCCCAAATTCAGTCCTGATATGGTTGCAGGCCATTCGCTCGGCGAATTTTCGGCCCTGGTCGTCAACAATGCCCTGACCTTTGAAGACGGCTTGCGGCTGGTTTCCAAACGTGCCATGGCTATGCAAAAAGCCTGTGAACTCCAGCCTTCGACCATGGCTGCCATCGTAGGCCTGGAAGACACTGTGGTTGAGGGAGTTTGCGCACTGGTCGACGATATTGTCGTTCCGGCTAACTACAATTGCCCCGGGCAACTTGTCATTTCCGGGACAACCTCCGGCATAGACAAAGCCTGTGAATTACTGACCGCGAGGGGAGCTAAAAGAGCCTTGAAGCTGGTAGTGGGTGGCGCCTTTCATTCCCCGTTAATGGAGCCTGCCCGGGAAGAACTCGCTGCAGCGATCCAGGCTACCAGCTTTCATGTACCCGTATGCCCGGTGTATCAAAACGTGAATGCGCTTCCGGTAACTGCTCCTGAGCAGATCAGGGAAAACCTCATCGCCCAGTTGACAGCTCCTGTCAGGTGGACTCAGACCGTCGAAAACATGCTAAAGGACGGGGCAACTCTCTTTACGGAGATTGGTCCCGGCAAAGTTCTCCAGGGTCTGATCAAAAAGGTGGACAGGAACGCCGAAACTACCGGAGTTGACAGTTATACGGTTTAACGGTTAAACCCGGTGACCCGCAACTGACATGATCAAGGAGGCCTGCGTTGAAAATTTCATGGAAGCCTTTGCTGCGCAGGCTTCCGGCGCCGACAGAATTGAGCTGTGCGAAAACCTGCCGGCCGGAGGAACCACTCCGTCGTACGGCACCATTAAAACCTGTCTTGAAAGACTGCACATTCCTGTGTTCGTCATGATCCGGCCGCGAGGCGGGGACTTTTGCTACGCTCCGCCGGAACTGGAGATCATGAAAAATGATGTTGTGATCTGCAAACAACTGGGAGTTCAGTCCGTGGTTTTCGGATTGCTTACAAACGACGGAAAAATCGACGAGCCGGCCACCCGCGATATAATCGCTTTGGCCCGGCCTATGCAGGTCACCTTTCACAAAGCCTTTGACAGCCTGTCCGACCCGTTCGGGGGACTCGAGGTCTTAATCCGGTTAGGAGCTGACCGGATCCTCTCTTCCGGCACAAAGGCATCGGCCGGAGAAGGGGCCCCTATCCTGAACCGGCTTATCGAAAAGGCCCTAGGACGGATCATAGTCGTCGCTGCCGGAAAAATCACCAAAGAAAATTTACCGGATATCAGCAGTCTGATCCGGACCACCGAGTTTCACGG
>CAZOYZ010000365.1:0-5819 GCA_964584045.1 uncultured Prolixibacteraceae bacterium
GGTTCGGTCATCGATCTCAAGATAAAAGAATCGACCATTGACTTTCAGGATCTGTCCCGGTTCATTCCCGCTTTGAAAGGAATGGACCTGCAAGTGGACTTTTCCGGCCATATTTATGGAAATCCTGACAACATGAAAGGCAAAGAACTTTCATTGGGATTCGGTGATCACAGCCGGATGGCCTGTGAACTTTCCGTGAATGACCTGACAGATCCGGAACATGCGTTCATCTTCCTGGATCTTAAAGACTTGTCGATCGATTTCAAAGATATTGCAAAAATCAGGCTGCCTGATTCTTCGCAGGAAAAATATCCCCGTATCCTTCCCTTTTTGTTTGATGCCGGACTAATCAGTTATCAGGGGAATTTTACAGGCTTTCTGAGCGATTTTGTGGCTTACGGAACGCTAAAATCCAACTTTGGACACTTAACCACTGACCTTTCCTTTAGTCCTTCCGACGAAAACACGCTGACGATCGGCGGACATCTGAAAACAGTCAATTTTAAACTCGGCAATTTCGTCCGCATTCCTGATCTGGGAGCGATTACTTTCAACGGGCAAATCGACGGCAGTTACAGGAAAAAACAGGAAGCCCTGAACGCGGCTGTCAAAGGCGTTGTGGACAGTGTCCTGTACCGGTCTTACTCCTACAAAAATCTGGTGTTGGACGGTTTGATCCAGGATGAGAAATTTGAAGGCAATTTTAAAATCGACGACCAAAATCTGAAAGGTAATTTTACCGGGAAAGTGGATCTGAATCCGGCAATGCCGATTTTTGATTTTGAACTTCTCCTGGAGAACGCCAACCTGACAGCACTTCATATTGACAAAACCCACCGCAAATCCGATCTTTCAGTTGACCTAAAGGCCAATTTTACCGGAAACAGCATTGACAATATCAACGGGAATATTTGGTTCGAAGATGGGCGGTATACGAATGAGAACCATTCATTCCTGCTAAGCAGTTTAAATATCAGCACTTTTCACGACAGTGTTCATCACTTGCAATTAAAATCGGATTTTCTGGATGCCGATCTGAAGGGAACCTATTCCTTCCTCACTCTGAAAGACGGGATCCGGAATCTGATTAATCGCTACCTGCCTGCCTCCGGGATTAAGTCTGTTCAAACTTCCGGTTTAAACGATTTTATATTGGAGTTGACGATTAAAGATACGGAGCCTGTTACGAAAACATTCCTGCCATCCCTTTCGCTGAGCCCTGCCAGGCTGGTCGCACAATTTGACGAAAAGCAGGCCAGGTTGAACCTTCGTACAGAATTTTCGCATGTCCGCTACAATAAATTAACCCTGAACGGATATTCTTTGTCTGTACATACCGGTGATAAACTGGAAATAAAAAGCAGGGCCAATGAGTTCCAGTTCAATGACGCCCAAAAGTTATACAATCTTTCCTTCCTTTCTGACGCAAAAAATAACCTGGCGCAGGCAAAGCTGGTCTGGAACAACTATGATGAACAGACATACAGCGGCAGACTTGAAACCAGAATGACGTTTTCTCAACCTGATGAAAAAAATTCTCATATCGAGATAAAGGTTCTCCCTGCAAAAATCTTCATTGCCGATTCGCTGTGGACTGTTCACCCCTCCATCATCACGATCGATTCAACCCGTATTGAAGTCGATCACCTCAAAATATCCGGCCACCAGGATCAGTATTTCATGATTAACGGCGTCATCGCTCCGGATAAAACAGAGACGATAAATGTACAAATCAACAACTTTAGCCTGAATAATTTAAATCTGATCAGCGGGGAAGATTTGAATTTGCAGGGATCATTAAGCGGAACAGCCAGTGTGTATGATATTTATGAAAAGGCCTTTTTACTTTCAAACCTGAAAATAAGCGGACTCGGGTACAGCGGGCGGCAAATGGGTAACCTCAGCCTTTTAAGCAAGTGGGATCCTCCATCCGAATCGGTCCAGTCGGAATTAATTGTGACGGATCAGGATCACCAGACCCTTCACGCCCATGGAAATTATTCGCCATATCGGGACAGTATTGATTTTACGGTTGATCTTGATCATTTTTCGCTCATTGTCCTTGAACCCGTTTTAAAAGATGTTTTTGACAATGTCTTCGGATCGGCAACCGGCAACGTAAAGATCTATGGCAGCCCCGGGAAGGTTCTCATGAACGGAGACGTTTTTGCTGAAAATGCCGGACTAAAACTGGGTTACATGCAAACTTCCTATCATTTCAGTGATACGATCAGCCTCCGTGGTGACTCCATCCGGTTCAGCCGGATCATGCTGCATGACGATGACGGGAACACGGGGAGCTTTAACGGCTCGATCAGGCACGACAATTTCAGCAATATGGATTATGATATGAATTGCGCCTTCAGGAAAATATTGCTTATGAATACGTCCTCAGCCGATAACGAGCGGTTTTATGGGAAAGCCTACGGGAGCGGTTTTCTTCGCATCACCGGACATGGACAGAACTTGCTTCTTGACGGATCGGCCCGGACCCTGGGCGGTACTTCCATTAACATTTCGCTTGACTATGAAAAGCAGGCCCAGACCTATGATTTTATCCATTTCATCAATACAAAGAAACAGGAAACGGTAAAACCTGAATTCCCGAAACCCTCGTCGGGCGTAACCATGAAATTTAATATCGAAACTACCCCCGAAGCCCGCTTTCAGCTGATCTATAATTCACAGGTGGGTGATGTGATCCGAAGTCAGGGATCCGGCAATTTACAGGTCAATATTGATCCGCAGTTTAACATTTCGCTGTACGGGATTTATCAGGTTGAACGGGGAGATTATCTTTTTACCCTGCAAAATGTGATCAATAAGAAATTTGAAATCGAACAGGGTGGTACCATTCACTGGAATGGTGATCCATACAATGCCAACATCGATATTAACGCAATTTACAGGCTCAGAGCCTCTTTGAGCGCATTAAGTGCGTTATACGGCGATAAGGCGGAGCCCGTCTATAACCAA
Organism: uncultured Prolixibacteraceae bacterium; assembly: GCA_964584045.1. GTDB lineage: Bacteria > Bacteroidota > Bacteroidia > Bacteroidales > Prolixibacteraceae > JBCFBK01. The sequence goes on from CAZOYZ010000365.1 coordinate 2,977, forward strand.
CGGATCCCGGTGCTGTGCAAAATTTCGCTGACCAATAACCTGAACAATCCGACCATCGGCTTTGGGATCGAATTTCCTTCGGCAGAGGACCGTATCAGAGACCAGGTTCAGCAGTTTTTCAGTACGGAAGAAGACATGAATAAGCAGATCCTGTCGCTTCTCGTTCTCGGGCAGTTTTATACCCCTGACTTTTTGAGGGGATCGTATGAAGCCTCCAACCCCAATCTGGTTGGAACAACAGCCAGCGAACTTTTTTCAAACCAGTTAAGTAACTGGCTGTCGGAGATTAATAATAATTTTGATATCGGTGTCAATTACAGGCCGGGTAATCAAATCACCGACGACGAAATACAATTGGCCCTGAGCACGCAGATTTTTAATGACAGGGTTACCCTTAACGGGAATATCGGCAATAACGGGACGCAGATCCCTACCGCCAATAACAGCGAAATTGTAGGAGATTTTGATTTGAATGTAAAACTGACCAATAACGGAAAACTTCAGCTTAAGGCTTACAATCATTCCAATAATAATCTTATTTACGAAACATCACCCTACACCCAGGGGATTGGTTTAACTTACCGGGAGAATTACAACTCCTTCCATGAACTCTGGAAAAAAATTAAAAGATTTTTCCAGGGAAAAAAGCGTTAAAAAAAGTATTTCTTCATATCCCGGAAAGATTCCAAACAAAAATTTTTGCCCTGTTCCCGCTTGACCGAAACATTGCTAATTTTGCAAGGTATGATTTTTGTTAGGATACCATGTTTATTATATCTATTCAAACGAAAGACTTATGCTGAATTACATTTTTCTTCAGGTAGTGAATCCCGCAGCCGATAGTGCTGAAGTTCTTGCTCCGGCCGCCACGCAGGACGGAATAGTTACTCATTTTTTTGATCTGGCTGTGAAAGGTGGCTGGCTTATGATCCCGATCGTTGCCTTGTCGTTCATCGCGGTGTTTATCTTTTTCGACCGTTATTTTGCGATAAAAAGAGCCGGCAAAATGGACGATACCCTCATGGAAAGAGTAAAATCCTACATTTTGCAGGGTAAAATCGAGTCTGCGCTTACCCTGGCCCGGAATCAGGATACTCCGGCAGCCCGTATGATCGAAAAAGGATTAACCCGTATAGGACGGCCAATTGCTGATGTGAATTCGGCGATTGATCAAGTCGGGAATCTTGAAGTTTCAAAATTAGAGAAAGGATTGCCTGTTTTAGCCAGCGTGGCAGGAGGAGCTCCCATGCTTGGTTTCCTCGGTACCGTGACGGGAATGGTTCAGGCATTTTACGATATGGCCAACGCCGGAAATAACATCGACATCACATTGCTTTCATCTGGGATCTATCAGGCCATGATAACCACCGTCGCAGGACTGATCGTCGGGATTACGGCCTATTTTGCCTATAACATTCTGGTAACCAATGTACAGAAGGTGGTCTTCAAAATGGAGGTTGCCACTTCTGAGTTTCTGGATCTATTGAACGAACCGGTAAAATAAAGTGTAATGGCTTTAAGACAACGTAATAAAATCGATACGAATTTCAGTATGGCCTCGATGACCGACATCGTATTTCTGTTGCTGCTTTTTTTCATGTTAACATCAACTTTGGTGGCTCCCAATGCGCTAAAGCTGCTGTTACCGGAAAGTAATAATCAAACGGCAGCAAAGCCGATCACCACCGTTTCCATCACATCCGACCTGAAATACTATATTAATGTGGACGGGGATCTGAGAAGAGTGGCTTTTCATGAAATTGAACCGGCTTTACAGCGAAGTATAGGTGACAGCCAGGAACCTTACGTTTCCCTGCACGCAGATAAATCCGTACCGGTCGAAGAAGTGGTGAAGATCATGAACATTGCGAGGCGTAATGAATACAAACTGATCCTTGCAACAGCGCCGGAAAGAAAATAAACGCTTCGGGTAAGATGAGGTATATTTTGGAACATAAAGAAGGATTTTGGGGAACAGTGGTGATTCACGGTCTGGTCCTGATCCTGCTGTTCGTTCTCGGTTTCTTTACACCTTTACCATTGCCGGGGGAAGAAGGGATCCTGATTAACTTCGGGAATTCCGAACAGGGTTTGGGAAAAGAAGAACCTGGCCCGGCACCACAAGAAAGTAAAGCGGTTCCCGCTGCAGAAGAAAAGGTGGCCGTCCAGTCACCCCCACCCGCGGCGCCACCTTCCACCGCCTCAAAAGTAAAAGAAGAGGTGATGACCCAAAACTACGAAAAGACAGTGGCCATTGAATCGGCCGCGGAGGCAGAAGCCCGCAAAAAAAAGGAAGAACTGGAAAGACAAAACAAACTGGCCGAACAAAGACGGTTGCAGGAACAACGCGAACGGGAGCGACAGGCGGAAATAGCCAGACAGCAGCGTGAAGCCGAACAGAAAAAGATCGCCGAAATCAACTCCCGTGCTTCCAATGCTTTTGGCGCAACCGGGACAACAGGTTCACAAAGTACTGGTCAGGGGGTGACGTTCCCCTCCGGGAACCAGGGAAGTCCGACCGGATCACCCAATTCAAACAACTACGGGGGCGGCGCAAACGGGAGCGGCGCTTCGGGAAATGGTCCTTCATTTAGTTTATCGGGAAGAAGCGCTCTGTCATTGCCAAAACCTGCCTATCCGGGTAACGAAGAAGGCACGGTCGTGGTAGCGGTCACCGTCGATAAGTATGGCAAGGTGACACAGGCCGAGGCCGGAGTCCAGGGATCAAATACCTATAATGGCGATCTGATCCGGGCTGCCCGCGAAGCTGCCTTAAAAGCCCGTTTTAACGCCGATCCCAACGCGGCCGCCTTCCAAAAAGGAACTATCACCTACCGGTTCGT
>CAZOYZ010000366.1:0-1790 GCA_964584045.1 uncultured Prolixibacteraceae bacterium
CAGTTTGGTCCAAACCTTTATATAATGCCTGCAGCATTGGGTCGCGGCCTGCCTGCTCCCCCTCAACCTCTGTAAATTCCTCCATCCTTACAATCCCCCGTATAGCCATATTCTGGGTGATCTCCACGGCGTTGGTACTCCACGGAGTGATCATTTCCCTGCGCGGGCCGACAAAATAACCCGGCAGTCTTTCACCATCCAAAAGTGTTGCACCGCCCAAAAGCCAAATGAGCTTGCTGACATCCGTTTGTCCCAGGGAGATTTTTGACTGAACAGCGATAACACGGTTTACAGGAGTTTTAAAGAATAGAATCATCTTGAATTTAATTTACAATACAATGATATGTTATAAAACACTTCACAAAGATAAAAATTTAAAAATGTTTTAAAAGATAAAAAAAAGTTAAGATATGTTGCCAATATTTTGAATTCAGACAAAAGCTTAATATCTTGGCGCCCATCGAAATTTTTGTGAATGAAACGGATAATCATCTTTATGCTGGTCATTTTGGGTACTTTCATCTACAGTTGGGGACAGAACAGCAAAGTGACAGAAGGGAACAGCAGTAAATTGGCTGTAATTTGGACAAGCAGTGATCCTGAAGTAGCAGAGAAAGTGTGTTTTATGTATGCTCAGAATGCTAAAAAACAGGGTTGGTTTGAAGACGTAGTTTTAATCATTTGGGGTCCATCGATCAAGTTATTGGCCGAAAATGACGATTTAAAGGCAGATATTACGAAAATACTGGAAATGGGCATTCCCGTCGAAGCCAGTTTATCGTGCGCCCAACTATACGGGGTAGGACCGGATCTGACGGATCTTGACATCGATCTCAAGCCAATAGGGGTCCCGTTGACAGGGTACATCAAAGAAGGCTGGAAAATTCTTACCTTTTAAGCCTGTTTAAACAAAAGTTAAATTCCTTTGCCCATCAATCAGATGCCAGGCAACCTGATTTTCTTTTTTTTAATTTTGGGACGATTAAGTTCGAGTTTTATAACAAAAAAAAACATCAAATAAAAAAATCATGAGAAAAAAAGTTGTTGCCGGTAACTGGAAATGTAATACAACCCTGCTGGAAGGTATCGAATTAGCCAAAACGATCAATGAAATGGTGGCAGCCAAAGGTGCAAAAGACGTTGTTGTCGTGCTTGGAACGCCATTCACTCATCTTGCAAAAATAGTGGAGACAGTCGACAGCGAACGCATTGGCGTTTCTGCCCAAAATTGCGCGGCAGAACAAAAAGGTGCATTCACCGGGGAAGTTTCAGCGGCGATGGTGAAATCGACAGGAGCCGGGTACGTCATCCTTGGTCATTCGGAAAGACGGGAATATTATGGTGAGACCAGCACCATCCTGAATAAAAAGGTTGCTCTGGCCCTCGAAAACGAACTGACTCCCATCTATTGCTGCGGTGAAGCATTGTCTGTCCGCCAGGCAGGTACTCAAAACGCGTTCGTCAGGCAACAGTTGGAAGAAACAATCTTCAACCTGACACCCGGCGACTTTTCAAAACTTATCATTGCTTACGAGCCGATCTGGGCTATAGGAACAGGCGTAACCGCCACTTCCGAACAGGCTCAGGAGATGCTGGCTTATATACGTGCATTGATTGCCGAAAAATATGGTCATGCAATTGCGGAGGAGACCTCCATTCTTTACGGCGGCAGCTGTAACGCGAAAAATGCACCTGAGCTATTTGCCGGCAAGGATATCGATGGCGGCTTAATTGGCGGTGCATCCCTGAAAGCCGAAGATTTTCTGGCGATTATCAACGCGTATTAGGGG
>CAZOYZ010000366.1:1890-5818 GCA_964584045.1 uncultured Prolixibacteraceae bacterium
GCATAGCGAAGAATACGCTGTGCTTTATGCTCTTTGACATTTTGACGCCTCGATCTGTTCTATTGTCATATCGACCTGACAAGACGTTATTTTTCCAGGCATGGCTTTTGTTTTGTCCTGTTTGCCAAAAGCACATGATCATGGAAAATAATCAAAGTACGAATTCAGGTCTGGTGTTGGTTTCAGAAATTTACCCCGACAATATCATAGTACTTCCGCTTGAAAGCAGACCGGTTTTTCCCGGATTAGCCCTGCCTTTATCCTTTACAGGCAGGCAGATCGTCGGATATATCAATCATGCCATTGAAAACACGAACGGTTTTTTGGGCGTATCCCTGGTCAGGAACTCCGATCCTGAAAATTCACGTGGATCAGACTTACACCAAACAGGGACACTTTTGAAGGTGATCAGGGTCATGGATCAGAATGTAAATGGCATCAGCTTCCTGGCTCAGGCGTTAACCCGTTTTCATTACAAGAAGGAAATTAAAAGGGATAATATTCCTTTTTGGCAGGTCGAATATGAATATGATGAGAAAATAACGCTGTCGAATGAGCTGAAAGCTTACACGCTGGCCGTGATCAATTCTGTAAAGGCACTCATTAAGCTTAATCCCATGTTCCAGGAACAAATGCGCCTGGCATTGTCACAGATCGGCATGGAAAAGCCGGGGCTGCTCATGGATATGATTGCCTCTTTTTTGACAGCCGAGGGGAATAAGCTCCAGGTGATTCTGGAATCGTCCGATCTGTTCGAACGAAGTGAAAAGTTGCTGATCCTCCTGAAGGAAGAAATTGAGGTTAGCCGGATGCAACAGGATATTCAGAAGCAGATCGAAGAGAAGCTTTCCAGACAACAACGCGAATTTTTTCTCAGAGAAGAGCTTAAAGTGATCAAAAAGGAGTTGGGTCTGGAGAAAGACGCACGTACATCCGAAGTGGAAAGTATCGAGAATAAAGTCAAAAACATTCAGCTATCTGATGAGGCTTCGCGTGTGGTGCGTAACGAACTGGACAAGTTAAAAACACTGGAACCTGCATCAGCCGAATACCAGGTCTCGCGCACCTATTTAAACTGGCTGACCGATCTTCCCTGGGGATTATTCTCTTCCGACAATCATGATCTGGCGAAGGCGAGGAAAATACTGAATGAACAACATTACGGTCTCAATGATGTGAAACAACGAATCCTTGAGTTCATCAGCACCATTGCGAAGAGAGGAAAAGTTTCCGGATCCATCATTTGTTTGGCAGGCCCTCCCGGCGTAGGTAAAACTTCGATCGGCAAATCCATCGCCGATGCGCTGGGCCGTAAATTTTACCGTTTTTCGGTGGGGGGCATGCGCGACGAGGCAGAAATAAAAGGACACCGGCGCACCTACATTGGCGCGATGCCCGGGAAGCTGATCCAAAGTCTGACCCGGACAGAAGTCTCAAACCCGGTCATCATGCTTGATGAGATCGATAAGATCGGCATCAGCTATCAGGGTGATCCGGCCGCCGCATTGCTGGAAGTATTGGATCCGGAACAAAACCGCGACTTTCTGGACCATTATCTGGATGTCCGTTATGACCTGTCGAATATTCTTTTTGTTACTACGGCCAATCAGCTTGACACGATACCCAGGCCACTGCTCGACCGAATGGAGATTATCAATCTGTCGGGTTATATCCTGGAAGAAAAAATGGAAATTGCCAAGCGGTACCTGATCCCGAAACAGCGAAAAGAACATGGTTTGAAAGCCAGCGAGGTTCAGATCTCCGATTCGGCCCTGGCCCGCATCATCGATGGCTATGCCCGTGAAGCCGGTGTCCGCAGTCTGGAAAATCAGATCAAAAAAATCATGCGAAAAGTCAATCTTCTCCAGGCTGAAAAAGAATCGGGTCTCATTCGGATCAGCCAAAAGAATCTGACCCGGTATCTGGGGCAACCGCCTTTTTCACCCGAAGAACTTTATAAAAAATTAATACCGGGGGTAACTTTGGGCCTTGCCTGGACCGCCATGGGAGGTGCTACGCTGTATATTGAAGCATCTGCCATTAAAGGGAAAAATGGCGGGTTCAAACAAACGGGACAACTGGGCAATGTGATGCAGGAATCGTCAGAGATTGCCTATTCCTACATCCGTTCCATGGTCGTGAGAGAAAACGGGAAAAAGGAGGAGAACTTTTTCGACAACCACTTTATTCACTTACATGTCCCTGCAGGAGCTACTCCGAAAGACGGCCCGTCAGCGGGCATTACCATGGCGCTGGCCTTGCATTCACTAGTCAAAGGGAAAGCGATCAAAAAAGGTCTGGCCATGACCGGTGAACTCACGCTGACCGGAAGGGTACTGCCTATTGGAGGTGTCAGGGAAAAAACGATTGCAGCCCGGAGAGTGAAGGTCTTTGAACTGATCTTTCCGTCCGATAATAAAAAAGATTTCAATGAACTTCCCGAATACCTGAGAAAAGGAATGACTGTGCATTTCGTTGATTCATTTGACGATGTCCTGAAAATTGCCTATTACGGAGGCTGAAATGCGATGCCTGACGCAAAAAAGGTGCTGCGGCAAAGTTGTTACTTTTATTCAAATTAATATCTTTGCCGGAGCATTTCGAAATGATATTCTTGCCTCTTTAGCTCAGTGGTAGAGCAGCTCACTCGTAATGAGCAGGTCGTGGGTTCAAGTCCCATGAGAGGCTCCGGACCATCGAAGCCCTTGTTTCAGCTCTAAAACAAGGGCTTTTTTACATAGAGGTCTCTCCGGTTGCTAACGCTTTTCCACGGTAGTTTGTCTGTCAGACCGGTTTTCCGTCATTCCGGTACATATTTCCGTTGACTACTGCTTGTTTTCATTGATCTTATTGTATTTTTGCCGCATGTTCTTTCATAAAAAATACAATGAATCCTAAACAAATTATTGGAGAAAAAGCGACCGAATACCTTAGAGATGGAATGATCGTTGGATTGGGCTCGGGTTCAACTGCCTACTGGGCAATAAAGAAAATCGGCGAACTCGTGCGTAATGGCCTTCAAATTAAAGGAGTTCCCACATCGCGGGATACAGAGGAACTGGCACGGGAAGAAAATATTCCCTTAATTGATATCTCCGGACTGGAACGTATTGACGTGACTATTGACGGCGCCGACGAGTTCGATGCCCGTAAAAATATCATCAAAGGCGGCGGCGGAGCACTCCTGAGGGAAAAGATCGTCGCCTCACTTACCGAATTCTATATTGTCATTGCCGACTTGTCAAAGGGTTCCGGGGTCCTGGGTTCTTACCCGTTACCCATTGAAGTAACACCCTTTGCCTGGCAGGTCACGGGCAGGCAACTCGGAAGGCTTGGCTGCAGTGTCAGTATACGGATGCATCAGGATAAGCTGTTTGTGACCGATAATCAAAACTATATTTTGGATTGCCGGTTTGGCCGAATTGAAAAACCTGAGGAACTGACTGTACAAATAAACCGCATTCCCGGAGTTGTCGAAAATGGCCTTTTTCTGAACCGTACCGATATCCTGATCACCACCAACGAAAAAGGTGAAGTGATTATTTTATAACTGCTGATGATTACTCCTTCCCTTCTGTTTTTTCACTGAAAACAGGATTCAGAAAGATCAGAAAAAAGACAAACGCAAAGGACAATTCATGCAGTTCGCTTTCTTTCACCAGGCCGACCATTAATACCATCAGTGTTGAAATCACGACCACAATGATATGCTGAGTACGGGGCAATGGCACCCGGAAGAGGTAAACAAGATTTCGGATGAAAGGAATTTTCGCAGCCAGCGGGCGTAAAAAAGCAAAATAAAAGGTCAGAATGATAAACATGGGTGCGGCAAAGATTAATTTGTTCAGGTTTTTTCCTCCCACGATCATATTATGAAGGTTTGTTTCAGCCTGTTTGTTATGTTCAAGGAAAAACTCTCCGCTTTCAA
>CAZOYZ010000367.1:0-1169 GCA_964584045.1 uncultured Prolixibacteraceae bacterium
GTGGGTGAGAGAGTGCATAAGGCCATTCCTTCGTTTAAGTATTTTGGAATGATGGAACTTGCATCAAAACTGGAACTGATAGAAGATCTTGCTTTGTATAAAAGAAGTTACAGTGATTTGCCATTGATCATACGAGAAGCGATCAAACAAATCGACCGGGTTGTGAGTCATGCAGCTTCATTAAAAGAAGCACAATAAAACCTTATAAGGATGAATAAAATATTGATCGTAGATGACGACAGCTTCATTTGCGGGCTGTTGAAAAAACATCTTCAAAATCATCAATTTCACGCAGAAATTGCGTTTTCCGGGAAGAGCGCGCTTGACCTTTTTAAGAAAATCAGTTTTGACCTTGTTCTTTGCGATTTTCGTCTTCCGGATGCCAGCGGTCTTGAACTGCTTCAAAAAGTTCGTTCCCTGAATCCACATATTCCTTTCATGATAATGACCGCCTATGCAGACGTGAGAATGGCAGTGAAACTCATGAAGATGGGAGCTGACGATTACATTACCAAGCCAATCCAGCAGGAGGAACTGCTGGTGTTGATAAAAAGACTCCTTGAAAAAGCGGACGAACCCGCTACGGAAAGAGGGCACGTCCAATATTCGGAAGGGGCGTTTATCGTGGGTGAGAGCGAACAGATCAAACGGGCCATGGAACTTGCCTTTAAAGTGGCCCCGACGAACATGTCGGTGATCATCGAAGGAGAAACCGGAACCGGAAAAGAATATGTAGCCCGCTATATTCACGAAAACAGCAAAAGGAGGGATAAACCTTTTGTGGCCATCGATTGTGGCGCTATTCCGAAAGATTTGGCCAACAGTGAATTATTTGGGCATATAAAAGGATCGTTCACCGGGGCGATATCGGACAAGGACGGCGTCTTCCAGAAGGCGGACAAGGGTACTCTTTTCCTGGATGAAATAGGAAATTTGAGCTATGATGTTCAACTAAAATTGCTGCGCTCCATCCAGGAACGTGTGGTCTCCCGCTTGGGTGATGATAAACTAAAAAAAGTCGATATTCGTATTATTGCCGCGACGAACGAAGACCTGATCAATGAAGTACGGAACGGCACCTTTAGAGAAGATTTGTATCACAGGATCAATGAGTTTCGTATTACCTTACCTCCTTTAAGGGAAAGGGGGAAGGATCTGCTGATTTTTGC
>CAZOYZ010000367.1:1269-5815 GCA_964584045.1 uncultured Prolixibacteraceae bacterium
AATCATTATGGGAGTTGCCCGGGAAATCATCGTGGAAGTCACCCTGGTAATTATCCGGGAAATATCAGCGTATAAAGCCGGAAATTCTCCGGTTTTCTTTTTGCTGGTATTGATGAAATTCCGAGACTGGCGATAACGTACAGATTTCTACAAAATGAGTAATATCATCTACATGAAAAATTCGGATCCGCTTTCCTGACATCGTGGCTATGTTCTACTCATTAAATTGATTTGCAACTATTTAAAATACAGGATCTTTTTGCAGGTTTTTTTTGGCATTATTTTGCTTCATCATTCTGTGAAATACAAAAATAAGATAACATGAAAACAAAATTGTCAATAGCCTTAATCGTCACTGTTTTATTTGGCCTGAGCGCATGTCAGCCTTCGGCAAAAAAAGAAAACCCGGCTATCGGAAGAGCGGAAACGCAGCTGAACGATTTCAGGAATAGTCTGGATGAAATCTCGGAAGACGATCCGGGGTTCGCCAACAAGTTGAGGAGCGAACTGTCCGATTTTAATGAGGTAATGGATACCCTGGAAAGAAATCTGGGGCAAAAGGGAGATACGGCTGAATTCAGGATTAAAAACACCATCAGCGAAATTCGTCAGGAAACGGCGGAACTGAACCGGAAACTGGGTGTCTGGTCAGACCAGGCACACGATAGTATCGACAGTTTGGGTACAGAGATCAAAGTCGATTTTCGCGAGTTAAAAACAGGCCTTGCGCGAGAAGATTCGGGAAGAAAATGAAGGGATTTAGGATTGTTTCATGTTTTGTAAGGTTTAGTTGGATTTTGGACAGGCGGGCAAGAGTGCCCGTCTGTTCTTTCACCCGGGGTAGTCCCCTTTTTTTACTCGTATTATACTATTGGCGGTTTACTGCCGTTTAATATCGTAGATACACCTGCTCAGTAAATTTTCAGCAACTTATTTGATAAACGGAAAGTATTGGCTAACCGGCTTGCCTTCGGGAAATCAGGAAAAAAACGTTGATCGTTCTTTTATCTGTAGTAATGTCTTCATGAAAAATTCACATGTTTCTGCGCAGTGGCAACAGTCGTGAAAATAAAAAAGGAAACCGGATTTAAACTTCGCGCTAACCGGATTGTTTGATTGCTGTCAGGTTCTTTAAAAGTTTAAATTGACAGGCGTTCAGGGTTCCCTTTTTTGATACAAAACGTGTAATTTTTCATGTGAGGCAAGGAGCGAAGCCGTGAGCGGCGTGCCGCCGGATCCTGTTCCTTAGGTAAAATTGGTGAACCATGCATCATAATCGGCTTAAACTTTATACCTTTATACTTTTGATCAACCTGAGGGATTAAAGTAACCAACAGATACAGATAACATGATTCAATCAATTTGTTGTATTGGGGCCGGATATGTGGGTGGCCCAACGATGGCGGTCATTGCCCGGAAATGCCCGGGGATAAAAGTAATGGTCGTTGATATCAATAAATCGCGTATCGACGCCTGGAATCAGAGCGATCTTGACAACTTGCCTGTTTATGAACCGGGTTTAAAAGAAGTGGTTGCTGAAGCACGGGGAAGGAATCTTTTCTTTTCCACGGATGTGGAATCGGCGATCAGGGAAAGTAAGATGATCTTTATTTCGGTCAATACACCAACCAAGACCTATGGAATAGGGAAGGGGATGGCTGCCGACCTCAAATATGTCGAATTGTGCGCGCGGCAGATCGCAGAATTAGCCAATGAAGATAAGATTGTTGTTGAAAAATCAACTTTGCCTGTGCGTACTGCGCAGTCTATTAAGACGATACTGAGCAACAATGGGAATGGTTATCATTTTGAAGTATTGTCCAATCCGGAATTTTTAGCGGAGGGGACTGCCATACAAGATTTATATGATCCTGACCGGGTGTTGATTGGAGGCGAACAAACCACGGAAGGACTCCGTGCAATAGAAGAATTGACTTCCATTTACGAACATTGGGTTCCGCGCGAACGCATCCTGCAAACAAAAGTGTGGAGCAGTGAACTTTCAAAATTAACTGCCAACGCGTTTTTGGCGCAGCGGATTTCGAGCATCAACTCCATTTCAGCTTTGTGTGAGCGGACGGGTGCAGACGTGGATGAAATTGCCCGCGCAATAGGCGCCGACTCGCGTATCGGACCAAAGTTTCTGAGGGCTTCGGTTGGCTTTGGCGGAAGTTGCTTCCAAAAGGATATCCTCAACCTGGTCTACTTATGTCATCATTTTAATTTGCCTGAAGTTGCGGATTACTGGGAACAGGTAATCCGCATGAACGACTATCAGAAACACCGGTTCGGCAAGCAGATTATCGATACGCTGTTCAATACCGTTTCCGGAAAGAAGATCGCTTTTCTTGGCTGGGCTTTCAAAAAAGACACCAACGATACCCGTGAATCGGCTGCGATTTATGTGGCACGTGAACTCCTGCAGGATAAGGCCGAGATTCACATTTATGACCCCAAGGTTTCAAAAGAGCAGATTGAACGGGATCTGGAGGCTTTTCATGATCCCTGCCTGTTACAGGGCGGTGCATCCGTTCACGTGCATACAGATCCCTATGCCGCGATGGATAAGGCACACGCGATTGCCGTTCTGACGGAGTGGGATGAATTCAGGAACTACGACTGGCAAAAAATCTACGAAAGCGTGTATAAACCTGCATTCATTTTTGATGGCCGTAATATTCTGAATGCCCCGAGGCTGAAAGAAATCGGCTTTGGATTAAAGAGCATAGGCAAAGGCTGATCCGCCACAACAGGTCTTACAGGTTACCACCTTAAACCATTTTCTGCCGGAGTCCGGTAGCAAAAAAAATGTGAGCATGAAGCATATTTTTCCTGCTTTTGACCGGAGCATTCCCCGGGATGCAAAGGAAGCAAAACTGAGGCAGAAAGCCAGGGTTTTGTGGTTTACCGGACTGTCTGGTTCCGGAAAAACAACACTGGCGGCTGCGTTGGAACGTGCTCTGTTTGAACGAGGGTATTTTACCCAACTGCTGGACGGTGACAATATCCGCTCGGGGATCAACAATAACCTGGGATTTTCTCCGGACGACCGGTTTGAAAATATCAGGCGGATTGCGGAAGTGGGTAAGTTGTTCCGGGACTGCGGCATTATCGCCATTTGCGCGTTCATCAGTCCGGCGCGAAGCATGCGGCAGGTTGTCAGGAGTATTATCGGGGAGGAGGATTTTTATGAGATTTATCTGAATACGCCGGTCGCCGTTTGTGAGGGCAGAGACGTGAAAGGCCTTTACGCGAAGGCAAGAGCAGGCCTTATTAAGGATTTCACAGGCGTCAACGCCCCTTATGATGTTCCGGAACATGCTCAATTGTCGATCGATACCTCCGTGCTTACTGTCGAGGAATGTGTGGCGGTTTTGCTGGAACATATTCTCCCCCTTATCGCTTATTATCCGGCAGACGGACCTACAGGCTAAGATTAAACTTCATCGGTATTATCGGGTGAGTCAAGGTTGGGTGCGTACACCTTTCCCTGCCTCTATCGTGTTGTTATGTTCGCATCGTTGCGCAAAGTTTTAAAAGACGACCTGCATACGCTGGAGGTACTAAAAAAATCGGCCGCCTCGGTAGTGGTCAAGATCGCGGGAATGGGGGCGGGTCTCGTGGTCAGTGTATTCCTCGGACGGGCGCTTGGAGCCGAAGGTCTTGGGATAATCAGTCTATCCAACCAGTTTGTGGTGCTGCTTCTTGCGCTGTCGATGTTCGGGATGGATAATGTCCTGATCAAACATCTCGCAATAGCAACCGGCAGAAACGACCGGCAACATGTGAACGACGCAGTATACACAGCCATCCTGTTTAACGGGATGCTCGCTTTGGTCATTGCGGCCGGAGGAGTTTTAATCGTTCCTTTTTTAGCCAGGGATCTTTTTCATGAGCCGGAGTTGGAAATTCCACTGCTCATCGCGTTGACAATGATCATTCCCCAAACCTTTTCCCGGGTGTTTGCGTCGGCTTTAACCGGGTTCAGGAAAATCTGGCAAAGCAGCCTTGTCAATGAGGTCCTCAGTACCTGGGTTGTCGGGATTGGTCTTTTACTTTTCTTTTTACTGAATGTGCGGATCACCGTGATCCGGGTGGCAGTTTTGTATGCGATCGGACGCCTGGTTGTCACCGCTGTTATCTTTATTTACTGGAAGAGTCTTTTCCGGTTCCGGGGAAAGAACCGGCTGATCACGGCTCCGATGTTGAAAATGGCTGTGCCGTTGCTGGTTGTTTCAGCCACTTACGTGATCTCATCGAATGCCGATATCGTCATGCTGGGTTGGCTGAGTAATTCCGGGGAAGTAGGTATCTATAGTGTTGCCGCGAGATTGGCTCTCCTTGTCAGCTTCTTTCAGGTGGTGACAAATTCGGCAATCTCACCCAAACTGGCTGCACTTTATGCAGCAGGGAGGCTGGACGACATGAGTCGGATGGTAAGAAGGGTGACAGGGCTGCTTGTTATTATTGCAACCCTGTTCCTGACCATTTTCATCGTTGGGGGCAGTCTCATTCTAAGTTTATGGGGAAGTGAATTCCGGCAGGC
>CAZOYZ010000368.1:0-1724 GCA_964584045.1 uncultured Prolixibacteraceae bacterium
ATGGTATTGCCGAAACCATGAAAAAGGTGGACGCCTCCTTGTCTACGTTTGACCCTCACTCGACCATTTCAAAGGTAAACCAGAATAAAGACACGGTACTGGACGACATTTTTCTGACGGTTTACAAAAAAGCCCTCGAAGTTTCGAAAGCAACCGGCGGTGCTTTCGACATCACCGTAGCCCCTATGGTGAATGTATGGGGCTTCGGATTTAAAAATAAGGAAAATGTCACTCCCCAGTTGATCGATTCTCTCAAACGACTGGTGGGATATGAAAAGATCAGGCTGGAAAACGGAAAGATCATCAAGCAACATCTTCATACGATGCTCGACTGCAACGCACTGGCCGAAGGCTATATGTGTGACCTGGTGAGCGGTTATCTGGCAGAACAGGGTTGCAAAAACTATATGGTCGAGATTGGCGGGGAGGTGGTTGCCAGAGGTAAAAATACAAAAGGCACGCCCTGGCGTATCGGGGTCAGCAAACCCGATGACGGGAACCTGGGAAACCAGGAACTTGAGGCCATCGTCGGGCTGACGGATAAAGCATTGGCCACTTCGGGCAATTACAGGAACTTCTATGTGGAGGAGGGAAAAAAATATGCCCACACCATCGACCCGAAAACCGGTTATCCGGTACAACACAATTTACTGAGTGCAACAGTGCTGGCCGACAGTTGTATGACCGCAGACGCGTTTGCCACTGCGTTCATGGTACTGGGCCTCAGACAGTCGATCGAACTGGCTGAAACCTTGAACAATCTCGATGTGTATTTTATCTATTCGGACGAAGACGGGCAATACAAAAGTTATATTTCGGAAGGTTTTAAACCACTTTTAATCCAGGAATACAACTGATCTTTTATCCGTACTCCTTAACTGCCGGGGCTTACCGGAAACCGGACACTACATCGACGCCAGATCCAGCAGTTTCATGTCTTCATCACTCAGGCGAAGAGCAACCGCGTCCGTGAAAGACCTGAGATGACTGCTTTTGGTAGCGCTGGCGATCGGTGCGGTAACCACCGGTTTTTGAATAAGCCATGCCAACGCCACTGCCGACGGGGACACCCGGTAACCGGAGGCCAGTTTGTCAAGCACTGCCAGTATCCGGCTTCCCCTGTCGTTCAGATACTTTTTGATGCCTGCTCCACGGGGGCTTTTATTCAGGTCTGCCTCACTGCGGTATTTGCCGGTTAAAAATCCGCTTGCCAGCGAATAATAGGTGATAACCCCCAAACCCTCCTGTTCGCAAAAGGGGGCCAGTTCCTCCTCAAAATGCCGGCGATCATATAAATTATACTCAGGCTGCAGAACCTCATAGCCCGTTAGTCCCTGATTCTTTGCCGCATCCAGCGACTCTTTCAAACGGGGAAGCGAAAGATTGGAAGCGCCGATATGGCGTACTTTTCCGGCCTTGATCAGTTTCCGGTATGCTCCAAGGGTCTCTTCGACGGGAGTGATCCCGTCATCCCAGTGGGTCAGATAGAGGTCAATGTAGTCGGTTTGCAATCTCCGCAGCGAGTCCTCCGCAGCCTGTATAATATGTTTTTCAGAAATATCCCTGCGTCCGCTACCCATCGCAGATCCCACTTTGGTGATGATCGTGATCCTGTCGCGGTCACCCCAGTGTTTCATCCACTTTCCAATGATCGTTTCGGACTCTCCGCCTGTATTCCCTTCCGCCCAGTGGGAGTAACTGTTCGCGGTGTCGATGGTCCTGAA
>CAZOYZ010000368.1:1824-3730 GCA_964584045.1 uncultured Prolixibacteraceae bacterium
ACCGCCATAATAATTTCTGGGCATTCCCGGATAATAATACCGCGGCTCACCTCCGCCCTGAGCAATTGCATTAATCAGAATCGCCGAAGCATACCCTTTATCAGTCAGGTTGTTTATCCCTGCATGTGCAGTAACGGAAAGATTCCTCAAAAGATCCGCATGATAGCCTATTTTCAGATGAACGAGGCTCCAGGGATCACTGTACAGCGTATTGGCATCGTTCATGGGCATGCTCCCCGTATGTTCGCAGCCGGTGTGCAGGGAAAAGCCCTTGCGATACCTGAACTGAATCCCCGCACTGATCCTTTTATCAGGTACTCCCGTCAGATTATTTCCTGAATAATCGTTTTCTCCTTCCACGAAATCCGCGAACCTGTGAAAATGAAAAGATGCCTGAAAATAAGGAGAAACCGACAAATGACGGTCTGCATGCATCACGTAATTCCCTCCAAGTTCGATCCCCCGGTGACGTGTTTGCCCGGCATTACGTCCGACATACTGATCTTCCGCGGTTCGTTGCGCGACCAGCAGGTCATTGATCCGCAGCAGGTACACGGCCACGCTTAAATGAAGTTTTTCCCTGAGAAATGATAATTCACTGCCGGCCTCGTAGTTCCAGCCCTTCTCGGGACTAATGTCCGGATTAAGAGTGCCGTCAGGGTTCCGGGTCTCTTCCATCGCAGGATAATTAAATCCGCGGCTTACACTGAGGTACCCCGTTCTTCCCGGCGTAAACCGGTAAGTGAGACTAAAACCAGGGGCAAGTACCGGATCAAACCTCCTTTCTTCGCTTTTACCGCCCCTACCGGTAGTCAACAGATCCCGGTAGTCATATGACGCCGTATTGAAGTTTAGTCCCAGCCGGGCCTTTATCCTCTCTGTCAAAGGAAGAACCGCTGAAACAAAGACATTTACAGAGTGACGGAATTCCCTGTTTTTACTGATCAGATCCCCCTCAAGGCTTCCCTTGCCATTATTTTGTTCATACAGATTTTCCATCGTCTTCCAGTCATAGCGATCGGTGTACCACTCTCCCCCGAAATGAAGCTCGGCCAGGCTTCGCGCCCACAGGTCAACCATCCCGGTAAACACCGACCTCATTCCAAAACCACTTGTATTCTCGTCAAGTATATTAAATGGACGGGGTTCGTAGTGTACCATGTCCGAATAGAAAATATGGGTGGTATTCCTGAACGATTTGTCGATTTGACGGGTATAACTCAAACCCGCCAAAGTCCGTTGATGATCCTCGTATCCCCTGGCGTTTTTCCAGTTGAAAGCGGCCCGGGAAGGATCCTCGTCAAAAACGGTTTTCCCTATGGAACTCGGGATTTGAGCGAAATAATTGACATGCTGCAGCAACAGGGCAATCGTGCCGCTTTCGCCGTCGCTTAAACGGGTGTTTAAAAGCCATCCGGTCCTGTCGTATTGACTGTTCTCCCTGAATCCGTCCGTTTGCAGATGATCATAATGAAGATGAACAGCCAATGGTCCGCTCGCATGATTTGCGGTCGCGGTGTTCTTGAATAATCCAAATGAGCCGGCAGTCGTATACGTTGCCAGGTCAGATCTGCCCGGTACAGGTTGCGCGGTATTTAATAAAAGGGTTCCTCCCAGACTGGTTCCGTATTCAGTTGCTCTGGGCCCTTTAATGATCCCGATATGCTCAAGGGATTGCGGGTCATAGCCATCAATGGTGGTCTCGCCGGCACCGTTCGTAACCGGTATCCCGTTAAAATACGCCCGGATCCTGTTCGTCCCGTAAAGGGTCCTGGCACCGACACCCCTGATGGTCACACGGTTGGTATTGATCGCACCGCTTTGAATGTAAACGCCTGCCGTCTGATTAACCGCATCAACCAAACCGGCCGGACTAAACCGCTCCAGAACAGCGCGGGATACCTGC
>CAZOYZ010000368.1:3830-5787 GCA_964584045.1 uncultured Prolixibacteraceae bacterium
AGGAGTTTCATATTTTGCTTGCTTTTCTCAGCAATAAGGGGTTTGTCGCAGGAGTCGCCGGAAAAAATGTTCTCGATGAGCATTGATGAACTGATGAATCTTAAAGTAACAACAGGTACGAAATACGAAACAAGCCTGCGGGAGACCCATTCATCGATGAATATCATTTCAGCGAGTGATATCCGCGCATACGGGATCGAGAATCTTGGGGAACTTTTAAATCTGGTTCGCGGTTTTTATCTCTCCAACGACCGCAATTATACTTACACGGGAGTACAAGGATTTAGCCGTCCTTCCGACTATAACAACCGGCTTTTGCTCATGATCGATCATCATATCATGAACGAAAATGTATACGGATCAGTGTTCATGGATAACAGCTTTGGACATGACCTTCAGTTCATCGACAGGGTGGAAGTGATCACCGGGCCGGGTGCGGCCCTGTACGGGAACGGGGCGATGATGGCGGTCGTGAATGTGATCACGATGGCTGAGGAAAAGAAGGAAAACAGGATCAGGCTCAGGGCCGGCAACAACAATACCGGGGGGGGAGGTTTTGTTTTTCGCGATCAGTCTGCCCGGTCTGGCTGGTTTGCAAGCGGGAATTTTTTCAAAACTTCGGGTGAAGATCTTTTTTTCCCGGAACTTGCCGGTCAGGGAAACGGAGGACACGCCGCAGGACTGGATGATGAGGAAGTCTATGCCGTATATACCCGGTACAATCATAAAAACATTGAGCTGAAATTATCGGGCACACGCCGGCTCAAGGGGATCCCCACCGGCGCCTGGGAGACCCGTCTGGATGAAAGGTCTGAATCCATTGACGAACGGGGATTTGTCGAACTGGATTATAAAAAATCATTTTCTAATCAATCCGTAAAAGCGTCGGCATCCTGGGACCTGTACCGTTACGAGGGAGTATATGGTTATCCCGGCATTCATTACAGGGATGGATCTGCAGGCAGTTGGGGAAGTCTTCAGATGGAATATCAACTGGACTTCAACCCCAAAAGCCGGCTAATGGCAGGAGCCGAGTGGCACTGTTCCCTTAAATCGGATTATATGGAAGAAGAAGACGGAATTGAATTGTTTTACAGGAACAACCGCTTTCGCAACCTGTCTGCATTTGTTCAATACGACTATATCTTAAACGATCAGTTTCGTTTTCTCGGCGGACTGCGGCTGGACCACTACAGCTATACCGACCCTTCCCTGAGCCCCAGGATCAGTGCGGTCTATACGCCGGGCAATAACCTGGATATCAAATACTCGTTCAATAAAGCATTCCGCGCTCCTGACTTCTATGAAATGTTTTATGAATCTGAAGGCGAAAACATATCAAATCCGGACTTGAAGCCTGAGATCATTTATTGCAATAGCCTGGATATCCGGAAAAAACTTACCGCCAGGCTGCATGGGGGCGTTTCATTCTTCATGTATAAGATGGAGAAACTGATCGATCCGGTTGTTAACGATGAGGACCTCGTGATGTTTGTCAATACAGGCGACGGGCACGGAAGCGGAGCACACGTTTATTTAGGGGGCGGGCTGTTCAAAAACATGACGGTGAATGCTTCGTACACGTACCAAAAGCTGCTTGTTAATGATGCACAGGGGGAAAAGGTCAAAGCTACGAATTTTCCGCTCAACATGGTAAAGGCGTCCTTCATTTATGCCATCCCGAAAGCAGGGACCGTGGGCTTTCAAAGCGGGTGGGAAAGCGGCCGCAGAACACTGGCCGGCGAAAAAACATCATCTTTTTGGACCAGTTCGGTTAATCTGAGAACCGTCCGTCTTTTCAGTCGCTTCAACGTTAGCCTGAAAATCAATAACCTTTTTGATCATCGTTATTTTGTCCCGGGAGGACTGGAGCACACCATGGACCAGATCGTACAGCCCCGCCGGAATTATCAATTAAGCGCGGAAATCAATTTATGAAAAGGTATATTCATATCAC
>CAZOYZ010000369.1:0-5761 GCA_964584045.1 uncultured Prolixibacteraceae bacterium
TGGTCCGCGGTTTTGTACGTGGACGAAATCAAAGGACTGCCAAAGGGCGCCAGCAGGTAATAAGCAGCAAAAAGGAAGGACACAGCGAGAAAGCAGGCTGCCGCCATCCTGAGTCCGTTAAAACGGATCACACGTGCCGGCCGTGTCACAGAAAGTCTTTCCCGTTTTTGCAGGAAATGCTTCCATGCTTCGTCCTCACTTAACCTGCTTTTCCCCGCAATACCGGCGCCGGCATTCCAAAGCTGCTTTAAACGCCGGTAGCACAACTCATTTTCAGAATGAGCGCTGATCCATTGTTCAACGGTTCTCACCTCGGCTTCTGAGGCTTCCTGTAAAAGATATTTCGTCAGTATCGTATCGTTCATCATCATTCCTCCAAATCGTTAAACCTGATACAGATAATCCTTCAGATCATGCTTCAGAATGCGGATCGCTTTGCCCATCTGTGTCTCCACAGTTTTGACAGAGATCCCCAACTGAGAGGCAATTTCATGGTATTTCAGCTCGCTGAACCGGCTTAGCTGAAAAATAGTCCTGCATTTTTCAGGCAACCGGTTAAGACTCTCTCTGATCCTTTCCTCCAGTTCATTCAGTTCGATCCGGGCAACCGGGTGTTCGGCTTCATTCCTCATGACATACATCGTACGGTGTTGGTAACGTTGCCTGACCTGGTGTTGCCTTAAAACATTGAGGCTCTCATGATAAACCGCCCGGTAAAGAAATGATTTCACAGATGTCTCCACCCGTTTCCATGAACCATTTTCCCACATCTTCAGAAACAGCGTCTGCACCACTTCCTCGGCCAGATCCCAATCCCGCAAAATCGAATAAGAATAGACATGAAGCTCCCTGAAAAAACGCCTGAACAGATGTTCAAAAGCAGTTTCATGAGTAGCTGACACATCGTCCGCCTTTTTTGTACGGTCCATGACGGATAGTATTGGGGGTTCCGGCATCACAGCCCTTTGCATGCGTTATCTTCTTTTCACCTATGACACGTTCAATCGGCCTTACCCTGACGCCAGGTGAAAATTTTTTTCTTTACCGGCTGCGAATGCACTGCCAAGTTACGCAGATTCTTTGAATGGTTATCGAAAAATATAGCTTGATTTTTCACATATATATGCTAAATTTACAAGGCAGGAAGGATCTATGAGGAATAGATCGATCCATCCCTGCAAATAAACTATTTTCAATCTAATTTATGTTATTTAAAAACGCCAATCATGAACTTACTTTCCCGAAATCTGTTTGCTTTTGCCCTTTTCCTTCTTGTTGCCTGTCAAACACAACCTCAGCCACCGGTTTTTGGTGATGCAGAAAAAGAGGCCATTATCAATGAAGTAAAGGATCAGTTTGCCCGGCAGGTCGCCGCCATCAATCAACTGGACGCTGCCAGCTGGTCTGATCTTTTTAGCCAGGATCAGTTTTTGTCAGCAACCGTAGGTGCCGATTTTTATGCCTCCCGAACTGCGTTTGTCGATTCGCTCACCCATTATTTTTCCATGAGAGAGAGTCAGAAGCTCGAACCGTTTGCCGTGCAGGTTACACCGCTATATCCTGACCTGGCGTTGATGACCTCTCAGGAAAAAGCAGGCATGGTACTCAAAGGCGGAGACTCAATCCAAAACAATCATGTTTACACAATAATCTGGGGAAAAGATCCCGAAGGATGGAAGATCCGCCATGTTCATGAATCGTGGGTTGATATTTCCGCCAAATAACGGAAGTCTGTTATCCGAAAATCAAAAGACCCGCCGTATTCCTGCGGACAATCAAATACACGATTTATGAACGGAAATCAGATTCATTCATTTTTAAAGCGATCAGGAATATTGGTCGCTTTCTGTTTTGCTCTTTCCTCCCTCAACGGATCATCGGCAAACTTTTCGGGTGCTGACCCTGATGCTCACGCCGATACGTTAAAACGAAAAGCGGCCCTGGAAGCGATCTTAAAGGTGCTCCCTCCCGACAAAACTGTCAACGGAAGAGTCTCTTTTCTGGATGAGACTTTTACGGACTGGCTGGCACGCACAGGCGAACTGCCGCCCGATTTTGACCGGATGCCTTCAGTTCCTTTTCTCCCTGATCCTCTGATCCTTGACGAGGGGGGGAAGAATATTCCCGTGACAACCAGGGAACAATGGGCCGAAAAACGGGAATGGATGAAAAAGCAACTTCAGTATTACATTGCCGGAACCTTTCCGCCTGCGCCCGATAACCTGAAAGCAGCAGTGCTTTCGGAAAGAACAGATGGCAGTGTCCGGCTGCGGATGGTGGAGCTTTCTTTTGGTCCGGAGCACAGGGCGAAACTTACGGTCGAGCTGATGATCCCTCCGGGTAAGGGTCCTTTCCCGGTATTCCTGACCCAATGGAACCACCGTGAATGGGCGCAGGTGGCTGTCAGGCGTGGCTATATAGGCTGCGTCTATGCCGGCGCCGATGCGAAAGACGATACTGAAAACTATTCGGAGATCTGGGCAGGCCAGTATGATTTTACCCGGCTGATGCGCAGGGCCTACGGGGCAGCAAGGGCAGTCGATTACCTCTATACCCTTCCGGAGGTCGATAAGGGTAAGATCGGGATCACCGGGCATTCGCGCAATGGAAAACTATCGCTGATGGCCGCCGCCTTCGACGAACGGATCACGGCCTGCATTCCCAGCAGCGGCGGGACGGGAGCGGAAGTACCCTGGCGTTACTGCACACAAAAATATGACATCGAGGATATTGCCTTTCTGTCGAGTTCGCAGCCGGCATGGTTGCATCCCCGGTTACGTTTTTTTATTGGCAGGGAAGATAAACTCCCGGTCGACCAGAACCTGTTTATGGCGCTCATCGCCCCGCGGGGACTGATGCTGAGCACGGCCATCAACGAAGGAGCCAGCAATCCCTGGGGGATTGAACAGGCCTACCATGCCAGTAAGAAAGTATACCGGTTCCTCGGCGCCGAAAATAAGGTGGCCATCTGTTCGCGGTACGGACTGCACAGCGTTTGCGCCCGGGATATGGAAAACTACCTTGACTTCTTTGATTATGTATTCGGAAGAAGCGGTTACAAACCCGAAAGTCGTCTGTTTTATGACTATTCATTTGAAAAATGGCTCCATCTGAGCGGGGAAAAGGTTAACCCGGCCGGTTTTCCCGAACAGGCTTCGGGTGATTTCCTTCGCCACAGCTCAGAGAAAAAGATCATTTCGCCGGCCGATTGGGAAAAAAGGAAAGCGGAGATCCGCGGAAAGATAGCCTGGGTACTGGGCGATGAGCCGCCGGGAGTGACCAATCGGGGGCCCGGCAGTCTTGACAACGGTGGCCGCGGAGAAAATACCTTCGGCACATTCCTGGTACGCCCGCAGCCCACACCGGCGATGGGCGTGATGGCGGTAACCCCCTATAAAGGATTTGGTGATCAACTTTTTGGATATCTTTATTATCCGAAAGATGAGAAAGGTAATCCGGTTTCAAAAAAACTGCCGGTGGTCATTTACCTGCACGAGTTCGATTATTCCAAAGGGTTTAACTCCTACCACCAGGTGGACGAACTGTTGCGGTCGTTCGTTACGAAAGGAATCGCCGTTTTTACGTTCGACATGCTGGGGGTCGGGAACCGCATTGAGGAAGGGACCCGCTTCTACGACAGGTACCCGCACTGGTCAAAACTGGGGAAAATGGTCACAGACATAAAAGGAGCGGTCGATGCGCTGGTTAACCTTGACTTCATCGACTCCGCGAAAGTCATGGTCTCCGGTTATTCCCTGGGGGCAACGGCCGGATTGTATGCGGCAGCGCTGGACGAGCGGATTGCCTGCGCCGTGTCGGTATGCGGATTTACGCCCATGCGTTCCGATACCCCCGGCCACGGCACTGAAGGGATCAGGGCATATTCCCATCTGCACGGGCTTTTGCCGAGGCTGGGCTTCTTTGCCGGGAGTGAATGCCGCGTCCCTTTCGATTTCGATGAACTGCTGTCGTGCATTGCGCCCCGGCCGGTGCTGGTCATCGCGCCGCAGTTCGACAAGGATGCCGGCCTTCAGGATATTCAGCACTGTGTCGAAAATGCAGGTGAGGTTTACAGGTTATATGGATGTCCGGACGCCATTGAACTCTGCTCCCCTGCCGACTTTAACAGACTCTCGCCCGAAATGCGTGAAAAAATGAGTGGCTGGGCCAGGAAATGTATCGGGAACTAACTGACCGGAGTTGGTTGCAAACGAAGAACGATGAAAGCCGTGCCGGACGGAATACGGTTTAGATAAAAAGAGGGTGTCTCGGACTTTTGAGACACCCTCTTTTTATGCGCATTCTTATTCCGGGTTATTTTCAAATATAAAATTCTCCGGTAGATAAATTTACTTTTTGGACAGCTCCTTCATGTTTTTAATAATAGGATTCGATCTGATCCTGAGCCCAGGCTGCGGCGGCTGCCGGCGTGTAAGTGCCTTTCAGCATTCCCTCGAGAGCAGCATTCAGCACTGCGTCTCCTCCCGGCGTTTGCGAGTTCAGCTTTTCAAACATGAGACGAACCGTAACGTCGGACGTGGCTGCGGTGTTATACATCTCCTGCGCCAGGCTGTTGCTCAGCGTCAGGTTTCCGGGGGTATAGGAGAAAAATCCCGGAAGCTCGGTCATCAAAGCGCCGGCATATTCTGTTCCGCAAAGCCATTTTACATACTCGAGCGCTTCGTCCAGGTGTTTGGAATCCTTATTCACACCAATACCGGCGTCCACGTGGAAGCAATACTGGACCTTATCGCCCGTATTTTTCACGGGTGGTGCAAACCAGCCGATCTTCGAGCTGTTTAAGCCTGCTTCCTCAAGCACGCTGATTTCCCACGAGCCGCCGATGTACATCGCGGCATCCTCCGACAGGAACACGTCACGCGCATCTTCATAGTCTAATGTTGCAAAATTTGCCGGCAGATACTTTTTCAGGGAGTTTACTGCGTTAAATGCCGCCATAAAATTAGCGTCGGTCAACTTTGCCGTACCTGCCATCAATTCCTGACGCGCCGGCTCACCACCATAAAAATTAGGCCCCAACCCCCCGAATACGATCCGGCTGAGTGACCACCCGTCATTCGCTCCCTGTGCGATAGCCGTCTCACCTCCCGCATAGATCTTCTCGCAGGCTGCGATGAATTCATCCCACGTCGCGGGCTCCTGAATGTTATATTTCGTAAAAAATGATTTCAGATAATACACACCATGGGTAACCCCCACCGAAGGAGCCCCGTAACTGACACCTCCGTCGGTAGTCCACGCATCTAAGGCTACCTCGTCGTAAGACGACTTGTTCGGAATGATGTTTGTCAGGTCGTACAGATACCCGCCATCGTATAAGTTTTCACCCTTGTCATACGACCAGAGGAAAATAATATCTGCCCCTTTACCCTGCTGCAGCTTACCGAGCGAAATATCATTGTACACGAGTGGATCGTACGAATCGAAACGGATGGTGATATCGGGATGTTCGGCCGTATAAATCTTATTGATGCGGTTCATTTCGTCCACATCATCAATCCTCCAACTCGTAAAGACAAGCTCTGTCCGGTCTTCGTCGTCATCGTCGCAACGAGAAAAAACAAACACAAAAAATAATGGTAAAGAAAGTAAAATGGCTATCCGTGTTAGCCTGGATGAACATGTTTTCATAAGGCGTCTGGCAAGTTAAATTAATTTATAGTAAAAACGCCGTAAATTACGACATTTAAAAAAAAATTCAATAAGAACCAATGTAAGAATTAATCTAAATAATAAGGAT
>CAZOYZ010000370.1:0-3131 GCA_964584045.1 uncultured Prolixibacteraceae bacterium
ACCCGTGAGTTGCCTCTCGCCAGTCTGGACGGAGCTGTAACCCGGTTACGGATGCTCAGGCAAACCCGGACATTCGACGGATCTGTTGAGGTTATTATAGGGAATGGTGAATATTTTATAACCGAACCGCTTGTATTGCGGCCGGAAGATTCAGGGACAGAACAGGCTCCGGTGGTTTTTAAAGCGGAGGACGGAGAACATCCGGTGATTTACGGGGGAAAAAGGATCGGCGGCTTTGAAAAGGTCACGGAAGCTCTGTGGCGGGCAAAAATACCTGAAGCTGCGGAATATGGCTGGAGATTTGAGCAGCTTTATGTCAACGGGAAACGGGCAGTTCGCGCCAAGTCACCCAACGAAGGATTTTATGATCTTAAAGGAGTTTCGGAAACTGTTTTACACAAAGGAGAAGGACGGGCTCCTGAACTGGCTGTACAAAAATTGACTCTTTTTCCTGACGGAGTTAAGGAAATCGTGACATTCTCGAAAGAAGATTTTCAGGATGCGGTCATTACCTTTTATCATAAATGGGATAATACAAAAAAGAAGATTGCCGGTTTTGTTCCGGATTCGGCGGCTGTTTTTACCATTGGACAAGGGATGAAACCATGGAACCGGCTGGATCAAAATACTTTTTATACACTTGGGAATTACAGGGCTGCCCTGGATACCTGCGGTGAATGGTACCTGGACCGTTCCGGCTACCTGTATTATATTCCCCGTCCGGGAGAAACCATGACGGATATGGATGTGATTGCACCGGTTGCGGATCAGTTCATACGGATAAAGGGTGACGAAGAAACCGGGGTAAAAGTGGAGAATATCCGCTTTGAAGGACTTTCGTTCCAGGTTGCCGGCTACCGGATGCCAGTAAACGGAACTGAACCTGCACAGGCTGCGAGTCCGGTGGAAGCGGTGATTATGGTTGATTTTGCCCGGAATATTGAATGGAGCAACTGTGAGATTGCCCATACCGGGTCCAATGCCATCTGGTTGCATAAAGGCTGCAGTGACTGCCAGGTCCGGCAGTGTTACTTTCATGATCTTGGAGCGGGAGGGATTAAGATCGGCGATTATGTCATGCCCGAAACAGAGATGGATCTGACCCGTCATATCCGGATTGACAACAATATCATCCGTTCGGGGGGGTATGTTTTTCCTTGCGCCGTAGGGGTAATCCTGTTCCACGCCGCCGATTGCGAGGTCACGCATAATGAGATCGCCGATTTTCGCTATTCCGGAATATCAGTTGGATGGGTCTGGGGATACTCCGACAGCCCTTCAAAAAGAAATAAAATCGAATTCAATCATATCCACCATTTGGGATGGGGCGAACTCAGCGATATGGGAGGCGTTTATTGCCTGGGGGAATCGGAAGGAACAACGGTCAGCAACAATGTGATCCATCATGTTTATTCATTTGATTATGGCGGATGGGGCCTGTATACCGATGAAGGTTCTACGGGGATTGTGATGGAAAATAACCTGGTATACAACTGTAAGAATTCCGGATTCCATCAGCATTACGGGAAAGAGAATGTCATCCGTAACAATATTTTTGCAAACAACCTGAAAGCACAGCTTCAGGCTACCCGGATAGAAGAACATCTTTCTTTTTCATTTACCAATAACATTGTCTGGTTTAACAACAGTAACCTGTTCTCCAGTAACTGGGACAAGGTCAGGATACATTCGGATTACAACTGCTACTGGAACCCGGATCAAAAGGATTTCCTCTTCGGTAAGCTATCGTTTGAAGCCTGGAAACAATCAGGCAAGGATCAGCACGCTGTGATCGCGGATCCGGGATTGAAGGATCCGTTGGCATTTGATTTCAGGATCAAAAACAAATCGGTGATCAGACAGATCGGATTTAAGCCGTTTGACTTTTCGCAGGCAGGCGTTTACGGGCCGGAAGCATGTAAGAAGCTGGCCGTTTTTAATCCGGAAATTGCAAAGGAGTTTGATGAGGCGATCATGCAAAATGAGGAGAGGAGTAATCGTCGATAATGAAGAATGACCAATGACCAATGACCAATAACCAATAACCAATAACCAATAACCAATAACCAATAACCAATAACCAGATACATGAATAATCAGTCATCAACAGTCAATCATCAATTTATGAAGTATGCGGTCGGGATTGACCTCGGAGGCACATTTGTTAAGTTCGCCCTGATCTCTGACAAAGGCGACATGGTCTTTTCTGAAAAATTGCCCATCGGGTCGCAGGCAAAGAGAGAAGATATTTTGAACACCCTGCACAGGGCGGTTGAATTGTCCCTGAAACATGCAAAAAGCAACGGGATGGATGTTTCAGGGATCGGGATCGGCACGCCCGGGGTTTGCGACAACGGCGTTGTTTTAGGGGGCGCCGAGAATCTGGACGGCTGGATCAATATCGACCTTGCACGTATCTTTACGGAAGCTTTTCAGTTGCCTGTCCTGATCGATAATGATGCCAATGTCATGGGACTGGGGGAAGCGATCTACGGAGCTGCGCGTAATTGCTCCGATGTGATCTTTATCACGGTAGGGACCGGGATTGGCGGGGCCATTATTGCCAACGGGAAGCTATATGGGGGCTACCGCAACAGGGGTGCCGAACTGGGGCATATCACGGTCGACCATAAAGGGATCGCCTGTAGCTGCGGTGGCCGCGGGTGTCTGGAAGCGTACGCGTCGACATCGGCCCTGATCAGGCAATACGCCGAAAGAAAGGGCTTGATTGAAAGAGAGATAGATGGCTATTATATCGTCAATAAATTCAATGAGGGCGAACAAGAGGCTGTTGACTGCATGGAGGAACATACCGATTACCTGGGGCACGGTATCGCTTCATTCGTGAATGTCTTCGCCCCTCAGAAAGTAGTCATCGGAGGCGGCATTTCGGAAGCCGGACAATTCTATATCGACATGATCAAAGCAGCCACCTTTAAATATGCGATGCCCGATTGTGCCGTTCATACCGATGTGGTGGGCGCTGCACTCGGTAACAGCGCCGGATGTCTTGGCGCTGCGTCGCTGGTCTTTAAGAATTCATAATGCCGCCCGGAACACCCGATTTGTATAATTTCCTGTTGACAATTAAACTGACCTGAAAGCAGAATTTCCGGTCGCAGGAAAAGTCA
>CAZOYZ010000370.1:3231-5733 GCA_964584045.1 uncultured Prolixibacteraceae bacterium
ATGAAGATACAAAAAGACTGGTGGAAAGAGGACGCATTAGGCGTTCCGAAACTGATCACGGAGACTCCCGGACCAAAATCCAGGGTCATGCATGCCAATACGTCGAAGTATATGAAAGGCCTTAGTTCACAGGTAAAATTATTTCCTGTTTGCTTTGATCAGGGATTTGGCATTACCCTTACCGATGTGGATGGTAATAAATATCTCGATTTTTCATCGGGTATCTATGTCACCTCGCTGGGGCACTGTCACCCGAAGATTTCGGAAGCCATTGCATACTGGGCCAAACGTTTAATGAATGCGCACGATTTTTCCACACCGGTGAAAGAAAAGCTGATGGAAAAGATGGCTTCGATCCTGCCGGGAAAACTGAATGCCATTCAATTGTATTCGGACGGTACTACAGCTGTTGAGGCCGCAATCCGGGCAGCAAGAGCCATTTCTAACAAGCATGAATTCATCGCCGGTTATCGCGATTTTCATGGTAAGACCATGGCCTCGGTGAGTTGTGCCCAAATGTTCAGGGGAGAAACGCATAGTTACGGACCTACACGTGCCCCGGGTTTTTATATGGTGCCGAAGCCGAATCCTTACCGTCCTTTATGGACAAAAGCCGATGGTACCATAGATACGGATGCTTACATTTCATTTTACGAAGAATTTATCCGGGAAGGAACTGTGGGGAATGTGGCTGCTTTTATCATGGAACCTGCACAGGGCTGGGGTGGAAGTATTTTCCCACCGGACGACTTCTTCCCAAAGCTGAGGAAGCTCTGTGACCGGTATCACATCCTGCTATACGATGATGAAGTGCTGGCCGGAATGGCGCGTACCGGAGAGTGGCTGACGTTGTCGCATTGGGGAGTGGTGCCGGACATCGTGACTTTCGGAAAATCGTTCGGTAACGGATTCCCGGTGACGGCGATGGTGGTCAAGGAAGAAAACGGCCAAGCGCTGGAGAAAATTTCTGCGTCATCCAGTTACGGGGGAAATCCGATGGCATGTGCTGCCGCGCTGGCTTCCATCGAAGTGATTGAAGAAGAGAATATCCTTGAGAATGTCCGGACGGTCGGTGCCTTTTTCATGAAGCGAATGCAAAGGATGAAAGAACAGCATCCGATTATCGGTGATGTGAAAGGGAAAGGATTTTTACTGGGTATCGAGCTGGTCAAGGACAAGCAGACGAAGGAACCTTTCGAAGAGGCTGGCAAACTGGTTTACCAAAAGGCGTTCCGGAAAGGTCTGGCATGGATCCCTGCAGGCCATATCCTGCGTATGTCGCCTCCGCTGGTCATGGATGAGAAATATGCCACGATGGGCATGGATATGATCGAGGAAGCGATTGCGGAAGTCGAAAAGGAATTTGGATATCGTTAGATTTATGGGACGTGAAAAAATACGATTTGGGATCATCGGTCTGGGATTAATGGGAAGAGAATTCAGCAGTGCAATCGCACGCTGGTGCCATTTGCTCGATGATGGTCCCATCCCTGTGCTTTCAGGGATTTGTGATAAAAACAAGGATACCTGGAAGTGGTATGACGAACATTTTCCGGATCTGAAAATTCAGACGGACGATTATAAGGAGCTGATCCATTCGAAAGATATTGACGCCGTTTACTGCGCGGTTCCGCATCATTTGCACGAGCGGTTCTATATCGATATCATCAGGGCAGGGAAGCATCTGATGGGTGAAAAGCCTTTCGGGATTGACAAAAATGCCAACGACCATATTTTGGAGGCCATAAAAGACAACCCGCAGGTAATGGTCCGGTGTAGTTCTGAATTTCCGTATTTCCCGGCATGTCAGCAGTTGGTCAAATGGATCAGGGACGGCAAATACGGAAGGTTGATCGAAGTCAGGAGCGGCTTTCATCATTCCAGCGATATGGATCTCACCAAGCCGATGAACTGGAAACGAAAGGTCGAGATCAATGGCGAATATGGATGTATGGGCGATCTGGGTATTCACGCGCTCCACGTTCCCTACCATCTGGGATGGAAGCCGGTGAGTGTCTACGCCGATCTTCAGAAAATCGCCGAAACACGTCCCGATCCGGATGCTCAGGGTGAACTGAGGCCCTGCAGGACATGGGATAACGCGGTACTTACCTGCAAGTGCAACGATCCGAAAACGAATAAAGAATTTTCTATGGTGATCGAAACCAAGCGGATGGCTCCCGGGGCTACCAATAACTGGTTTATCGAGGTGTACGGGACCGAAGGTTCTGCCAGATTTTCAACCCATAACCCCAGAGCATTTGATTATTTGGTGACCAGCGGAAAAGAACAGGGCTGGACCAGGATCGATATCGGCTCACAGTCGGCCATTCCTTCCATTACGGGCGGAATTTTTGAGTTTGGTTTTTCAGATGCTTTTCAGCAGATGATCGGCGCTTTTGTCCGCGAGCTTTCTGTCGATCACCGGGCGCATCCGTTTGGGAATGTATTGCCCGAGGAAACGGCATGGAGCCACCAGCTTTTTACTGCCGCTCTTGAATC
>CAZOYZ010000371.1:0-1772 GCA_964584045.1 uncultured Prolixibacteraceae bacterium
ACGGTAATTTTTCTCATCGTCAGTTAATTTTGTGATCGCATTTAGATAAAATCAACGGGAATTCACCGATCCTTGAAGTAAATGAGTACGGTCAAAGATCCGGCTTCTATTCCGGGATCCAAATTTAATTAAATAAACCATTCTCTAACTTTTTATACCATAAAAATACCGAACTTTGCCGCTTGGCGTGGATACGTGAGGCATTCCCGTCTGATCTCCCAAAAAAGATATCTTTTCTGTAATGGAAGATGGGTTTGGCATACTCATTTGTTTAAATGAATTGTATTATATTTGAACGTTTTTATTAAGCGAGAGCAAAGGCCGAACGAAGTTCGAGACTTTGCCGAGCGTATAAAACGACTAATGTGAATGAACAATTTTTAAGAGGGAATACCACATGAGAACTTTCAGAAGGTTTGCGCTGCTGACCTGTACAGCCATCTTGTACGCCGTTGCATTGTTTGCTCAGGAGGAAAAGAAAGAAGAAGAGAAAAAGGGTTATCAGTTTACCGTGATCAAGGAGCTGCCGTCTACTCCCGTGAAAGATCAATACCGTTCGGGTACCTGCTGGGCGTTTTCCGGTCTGGGTTTCCTGGAAGCGGAGCTGCTTCGTTTGGGAAAGCCGGAGGTCGATTTATCTGAAATGTTTATTGTTTGGCATACTTATAATGAGAAAGCTGAAAAAGCAGTGCGTCTTCACGGGAACCTGAACTTTTCGGCCGGCGGTGCTTTTCACGACGTTACGCACGTTATTGAGACGTACGGGATCGTTCCTGAGTCGGCATATTCAGGGTTGAATTACGGCGAAGAAAAACATGTGCACGGCGAAATGGACGAAATCCTGAAAGATCAGGTTGACGGTGTGGTATTGAACAGGAACAAAAAACTTAGCAATGCCTGGAGCGATGTGATCCAGGCAACCTTAAATGCTTATCTGGGTGAAATTCCTGAAAAATTTCACTATCAGGGGAAAGAATATACTCCGGTGAGCTTCGCCCGGGAGTTCGTGGGCCTGGATTTGGACAATTACGTGGAAATTTCTTCATATACCCATCATCCGTTTTACACGAAGTTTATCATTGAAATACCGGATAACTGGATGTGGGAAGAAGTATATAATGTTCCGATGGAAGAGTTGGAAGCGATCATTGACAACTCCCTTGAAAACGGCTATACGGTAGCCTGGGCTGCCGACGTCAGCGAAAAAGGTTTCAGCACTTCAAAAGACGGCGTTGCCGTAATCCCGGAAATAGATAAGGACGAAATGACCGACGCGGAGATTGCTAAATGGGAAAAGCTTTCGGAAAAGGAAAAAGAGGAAAAACTGTATGACTTTAAAAAACCGGGAAAAGAGAAGGTGATCACCCAGGAAATGAGGCAGGTCAGCTTTGATAATTACCAGACTACCGACGATCATGGGATGCTGATCGTTGGAACCGCCCGGGATCAGGCCGGCAACTCCTATTATAAGGTGAAAAATTCGTGGGGTGATTATAACGATTACGACGGCTGTTTCTTTGCTTCTAAACCCTATGTTCGCTATAAGACCATGAGTATTATGGTTCATAAGGATGCGATCCCCAAGAGTATAAGGAAGAAGCTTAATTTATAAAGGGATGAAAAAATTAAGCCTGGTCATTTGTGTTTATAATGAAGAGCAAAACATTAAACCTCTTAGCGAACAAATCATTGCCGCACTTGCCGGGATCGATTATGAAGCTATTTTTGTGGATGACGGCTCAGTCGACCAAACATGTGAAATGATCCGTTCG
>CAZOYZ010000371.1:1872-5716 GCA_964584045.1 uncultured Prolixibacteraceae bacterium
GATTTCCACCAGTAGTTGAAGACAGAACGTGTGGGGTCACGTTCAAAATAAATATCGTCGGGCTTCAGGATCCGGGTTCTCGGATTTTTTGACTTCAGCATCAGATTATTTGCAAGAAAACTTAGCCATCGGGCTTCTTTTGTGTCACCATTTTTTTGTTCCAGAACAGATATTTTCAGATTGTCGTAAGCAAACCATAATTTTCCGGTCGCGCGCAGCGAATCTCCCTGAAAGTTGAAATCAAACCGGTTTAATTCTCCCGACCGGATCATGATATGCGCATTCGGTTCCGTTACCGGATTCAGCGCCGGCAGCTCAAAGGGGGAGAGGGAGCCATTGATGTGGAACCGGGAAGAAGGTGAGTTCATGTTGAAGTTTGTCCGAACATTTATCCAGGATGAATTCATCAGGACTCCTTTTGCCGTCAGCGTCATACCGGGTTGGTTCTTCCAAACCGTGTCCTGATTGGAAAAAGGCCATAAACGTCCGTCAATCTTTGAAAAACGAACAATCCCCGGACCAGTGACATGTTCAGTCTGCTCAAGGTAAGTAACGGCAGCGTCTGAAATAGTTACAGAATCAAAATAAAACGGAAGGCTGATCATTTTTACAAGGTCACGGGGCATGGCTTTTCTTTGATTTCCATTGCTCAGGGTTTGTTTATCCCTGTAAATCTCGATTTGAGGACGGCTGATCAGGATATTTTTTCCCTTTAGTTCCTGTTTTTCAAACCAGTGGTTTATGTGAATACCTCCCAGGTCAATTTTTTCAACACTTCCGGAGTAGTGATCTGTCTGAAAATCAATAACTTTTTGAAAAGCTTCCCGGCTCAACTTCGGGAGGATCTTTATTCCGGATAAGGAGAGTGTATTTTTTTGTCCTGAAAAAGAGATCCGGTCAATTGAAAAGTCATAATAGTTATTTTTGGAGGAGAACTGATTATTCTCCCTCGATATGAAGAAGTTTGCAGCCCCAAAGGGCTTTTCCGACAGGACGCTGTCGAGCCGGAACCGGTCAAGTCCGATATCAATACGGGTATACTCCTTTTTTTTATGAATGTTTTGCTGAAAGATCAATGAAGCATCTTCGATCGTTACTTTTTCTGCAGAAAGTTCATCCATCAGAGGCTGAATATCGACAGGGAGCTTTACGGAAAGGGGATTTATCGGAACTTTGCGTTCCGATAAATTCAACGTGAACACCGGTTTTTCAGAATAGATGAGACCGGCATGAAAGCGGTTGTTGTGGAACGCGTCGACCGGATCAAGTTGTTCGAAACGAAGTGAAGGGATCCGGATACCCGCGATCATTCGCTCTCCGTCTGTTCGTGTGGCAGCGATGTCGAGCTCTGAAAATGTCAGGAGCCCTTCCCTCGATGAAAAGCGGATCTGCTCCACATCGACCGTATAAGGAATCCGATCCGGGCGGAGATGAAGGCCTGTCAGTGTGGTCTCGATCGTTCCCGACGAGAATTTACCGGTGGAACTATTTTCTGTTCTTTTCAAAGCGCCTTGCTCAATCCGGAAATCGATGCCGGTTTCGGCAACTAAACTGAATTGGGAGGGCACATTTTTATAGATTTTGAGTGTTCCGTTTTTCAGCAGCGTTTTGCCCACTGTGAGTTCCTTCATTTCCTCCGGGAGTGGGACTGTCAGATCTTTAAAATTAAACTTATTTGTTTTTTTGAAGTTCCTGTAAATTTCAATGACAGGCGAATAGATGGAAAGGCTTCCTACCCGGAGTATCTGGTTAAAATAAATTTGTTCCATATCGACCTGATCCAGTGTGATCTTTGGGATCTTAACCTGAAGATGCCAGGGAAGGTCCTGGTAAGCGGGACTGGAGATCAGCGGGTAAAGCGAGGCGTTCAGAACAGATACTGAGGCATTTCTGGACGAGAGGTTTACCTCCTGTGCTTTTAAAAGATGAACCTGATCGGAGAGCTTAAATACATGCTCTTTAAGTTTCAGGTCAAAATGGTCCGATAAGAGCAGCCTGTTTCTTTTCAGTTCGTCATCGTTAAGGATAAAATGTTCCAACTTAAGACTGAACTTGTTGGTCAGATCGATGGTTTTATGTTTACGGCTGTGTTTAACCAGGCGCAACTGACCATCGGGGGCTTCGATCTGACCGACCTCGATATGCTCAAGATAATTGCGGAGTAAATCATGGAATTCAGCCAGATCAAATTTTTTCTCCTGCTTTTCTATGCGACCGAACAGTTCCAGGTAAATGTCAGGTTTTACAATGGAAAAGTGATTGATAATCAATTTCTTATTAAAGAATGCTGTATTAATGTCCGTACGATGTAACGTCAGGCTGGGCACTTTGATACGGTACAATTCCGTCTTTTTCAGGCGGCTCATCGCCTCCGGGATATTGATCCGGTTGTCAGGGAAAAGCTGTAAATCCCTGATGGAAATAAGCTTCTCCAGACTTGAAACATCAATCTCTCCTATCCTGAGCCGGTGAATTTCGTCTGCGAGTTTCATGTTGTAGTTGCTGAAACTCAGGTCAAGGTCCGTGGCATAAAACAGCTTTTCGGTTTGACGCGCCGTGACCGAATCGATCGAGAAATCAGTCAGTGCGAAATTAAAATCAGCTTCAATAATGCCCGGATCTGTAAGGTTCTGGAGGTCATTGATCGCCAGATGACCATGTTCAATGGCGACCATCCGTGCGTAGATTCCTTTAATATAGTTACCGATGAAATGATATAACAGGCTTTGATGATCCGGTCTTTGGGCAACATACTTCCCAAACTGATTAATATGTACCGTGGGTTTAAAAGCCCGGATTTCCCGGAGGGGTAGTTCGCGGTGATGGAACAGCCTGGCGAAATCGACCGAACGGAGACGGATACTATCGCAGGTCATGTTTACAGTAGTTGGCAGTTTAATGTTTGTGCCAACGGGGATCAACTGAAGGTGACCGGCCCGGATCAGACTATCTTTGCTCGTCGCGAGAATGCTGCCGGCAGAAAACTGATGTACCTGATCATTAAAATTGAGGAGGTAGCTGCCAATTGACAGCTGAAATTCCCTGGAATAAAGAATTTTGGAAGGATTCGTCCAAGCCATTGAATCCAGTTGAAAACCATTCATGCTGATCTGCATGGATTTGAATTCCTGAAACAGGTTGTGATTCCCCGTTCCTGAGTCAATTCTCATCGACGATGCTTCCATTGACAAGTGCCGGATGGTGAGGACCCTAAAGTCGTTCCTGAAGAGCGGGTAAAGATCCAATCCACGTAATTCATGAAGATTTATTCCGGTTACTGCTTTTGATGGCCGGATCCTGATCCTGCTTTGTTTAATATACAATGATTTTATACAGACTGTATCACCACCCAAAAATTTTCCGGGATCAGCCGGTTCCATTTCAATCGACGGAATGTCTACCCAATAAAGGGGTCCGGGCGCTCCGGCAGTATCGATGGGTGAAAGGCTGATGTTTTTGCCCCGGATCTTTTTATCCTGCCATGAATAGGCCAGTTCATCCAGATGAACCTGATGGCGTTTATCACTTAACATCCGGTTGAAATCCCGGATCCTGATCTCGGTCTTTCCTGCATGGTAGGGTTTCTTCTGTACCCTGTCCTTTGATTGATCCACGTAAAAGTCGGAGACAAACAGATCAAAATTTCTGAAGGAGCTGACAGGTGAAGTACCTGTCGATAACTGATAATGTTCGATTTCCGCATTTTCGATCTGAATGGTACTGATCGTTATCCTTTTTATTTTCTCCCCGGGGAACGTTCGTAACTGAAAAAACACGTCTTCCGCGGGACTCTTTCCTTTTTCCCATTCCGGGTCATGGTAAACCTGGATCAGGGGCCCGGTGA
>CAZOYZ010000372.1:0-5703 GCA_964584045.1 uncultured Prolixibacteraceae bacterium
CCATTGGTGCGATCAAGTATTTGAAAAGCCAGGGTATTAAAGTTCCGGAAGAGATCGCGGTGATCGGCTTCGACAACGATCCGATGGGAATGGCCATAGATCCGGAACTGACCACCGTGGAACAGCCTGTACACATGATGGCTGAAAGGGCATGGCAGTTGCTCCTGTCGGCTGTTCAGTCCGGAAATGAACAGCAAACGGAAGAAATCCTCAGCACCCGGATACTGAGAAGAAAATCATGTTGACCATATAAAAAAACTAAACCAATGAACACACTCAGATTGCTATTCATGACAGCCCTGGTAATTCCTGGCTTTTTCAGCGGTTCGGCGCAACAATTTGCCAAAAGAACGGATGACAAGATCCGTGCGGAACAAATAGCTGACATGAAGTTCGGCATGTTTATTTGCTGGAGCTTCAGCACTTTTTCGGGACAGGAATGGACGCCGACCCTTAATAAAGATGCATCCTTCTTTAAAGCAACAGGATGCAATACCGACCAGTGGTGCCGGGTGGCAAAGAAAGCCGGGATGAATTACATCCTGTTCCTCACCAAACACCACGACGGGTTCTGCCTGTGGGACACCAAAACGACGGAAAAAAAGGTGACCAACAGCCCGCTCGGCATCGATGTACTGGCAAAACTCCGAAAATCATGCAACAAATACGGGATCAAACTGGCCCTCTACTTTTCGGAAGGAGATTGGAACTGGCCCGGTGCAGTCGATGGGAAAGGTTATAGCGAAGGAACAGGCATAAATCCCGAATTAAAAAAAGCACAATTGAAAGAACTATGCACCCAATACGGCCCAATTGAATTTTTTTGGATGGATCATGCTGTCGGTGACGGAGGATTGGATCATGAGACGACCGTAGAATGGGTGCATGAGTTCCAGCCGGACTGTTTTGTAGGCTTTAATCACGGAGCGCCTGCAGGGAGATTGGTGATCCGCGAAATGGGAACTCCCGGCATGATTGGCGATCCTGCCACCTCTGTTTACAATAAAGATGCTGAAGCAAGTTATGCGAAATACATGGTCGCAGAATTCACCTATCCGATCTTACCGGAGCATCAGGGAGGCGCCATGTGGTTTTACTCCCTCCCGGAACATGATGATCTTTGTCTTCCGGCAGAGAAAATATTTCAGGACTACCTGGGAGCAGTAAAATACAGGAATATTTTTTCGTTGGATGTTGGTCCCGATTATAAGGGCAATATCCGGGAAATTGATGTGCAGACTTTACGCGAAGTCGGCAAAATGATCAAAAAATATCATCAGGAAAATGGAAGGCAACGATAACACTTCTTTGTTTAAAGCCACAAACG
Source organism: uncultured Prolixibacteraceae bacterium (assembly GCA_964584045.1). Taxonomy (GTDB): domain Bacteria; phylum Bacteroidota; class Bacteroidia; order Bacteroidales; family Prolixibacteraceae; genus JBCFBK01. Next base: position 1,328 of record CAZOYZ010000372.1, read on the forward strand.
GGAAAAATTACCTGTTCCCGTTTGCCGTGATTACCTGTTTGTTTTTTTTATCGGGATATACCAACGCCCTGCTGGATGTGCTCAATAAATATTTCCAGGAAGCGCTGCATATTTCCAGGGCTGAATCGGGACTGGTACAATTCTCACTTTATTCGGGGTATTTTGTCATGGCCATCCCGGCAGGTTTGTTCATCCATAGGTTCGGATATCACAAAAGTCTGATTTTTGGTCTGATCGTACTCCTGGCAGGAACCACGTTGTTTGTTCCGGGAGCCTCTGCCCGGTCGTATCATGTCTTTCTGCTTGCCTTGTTTGTCATTGCGTGCGGGTTTTCCTTTTTCGAGATCATTGCCAATCCCTACGCAACCTTCCTGGGGAATGAACATGCCGCCGCCAGGAGGATCACCCTGGCACAGGCGTTCAACGGTATTGGCTGGATGTTCGGCCCCCTGATCGGAGGACTGATCATTTTCAATAAATCCTCAGGTGAATCCAATTTTAATCTTCTTCCGATCCCGTTTGCACTGCTGGGAATCGGCATTCTGATCCTGATCATCCTGATCGTCAGGAAACCTTTACCTGAACTTTCAGAAATAAAAAAAGACCAGGAGAAGGAGATCCAAACTATTCCTGTCAAACCCTTTTACAAATACCCTCATTTCGTTCTGGCTGTTTTTGCCCAGTTCTTTTATGTGGCCGGGCAAACAGGCATCAACAGCTTCTTTGTCAATTATGTCACCGAAACCAATACGGACGTTTCCAACCAGACGGCCTCTGTTATTCTGGCGTTTGGCGGGATGGGATTGTTTGTGCTGGGCAGATTTTCAGGAAGCTGGTTTTTAAAATTTGTCAGACCAGCGCAGTTACTTTCCTCATTTGCCGGAGCCTGTATCCTGTTAACGGCGCTGATCATTGCAGACCTGGGCCTTTTTTCGACCGGCGCCCTGTGCGCGGTTTACTTCTTCATGTCGGTGATGTACCCGGTCATCTTTTCACTTGGAATAAAAGGCCTGGGCGAACAGGTTAAAAAGGCGTCTTCTTACATTGTATTGGGTATAGCCGGAGGTGCAGTTTGTCCCATGCTGATGGGTAAAATTGCCGATACCTGGTCCATGACGATCGGATTTATTGTGCCCCTTGTATGCTTTTTCGCTGTCTTTTTATATGGATGGAAGGGACATCAGGTGCAGTCATATTCGTTGAAAATCTCAAAAAATTAAAACCATGATCACAAAAAATCACAGGATCCGGAAACTGCACGAACGAGCCCTCTTTCTGGCGCAGAACCATAAAAGGGATATTTATGTGGATAACCCGGAATTTCTGGTTTACCACTGGTCGGGCAAAGCCGCTGCCTTTAGTCCGGCGACCGGCGAACTGGCAGCCCCGGTATCGGAAAGGATCAATATCGGTGACCATAACTGCCGGATTGACAATGGCATCCCGTTTCCAAAAGCCCTGGAATTGCCCTCAAAAGTAAACGGCTTCTCCTACGATGCCGGAAACTTTGCCGATGACTATGCTTTTTTCCTTGACAATTGTCCGGTGATCATCCATCCGCACGAAAGGATCGCCGGCGAATTCAACTGGCAGCTCGATGAAGCCCGGTATTTTCAATATCCGGACGAAAACCGGCAACTCGGAATGGAAGCCAGGAAAGCCGGGGCAGGCGGGATCAGCTTTACGCATACCTGTCCCGATCTTGGCATCGGACTGGAACTCGGATGGGGCGGGCTCCTGGAAAAAATAAGGCATTACAAAGCCCTCCATGAAGCGGACGGACACCGGGAAAGTGCGGATTATCTCGCTGCCTCCGAAAAAGTATGTGCATCGGTTATCCGGTATGTCGACAGGTATGCAAAAACCGCAGCGAAAATGGCAGAACAGGAAACAAACCCGGAACTGAAAGAGAACTATCTGATTGCAGCCGATACCTGTAAGAAGATCACACGAGGAAAGCCCGGTTCATTCATAGAGGCTGTCCAGTGGATCAATTTTTACCAGATCGCCGAAAGGATCATCGGACATGGGAACGGCTACGGCCGTCTTGACCAGTTACTGATCGGCTTTTACCGGACAGACGTGGCCGCAGGAACGCTGACCCGCGAATATGCAAGAGAGCTGATCGCTGAGCTGTACCTGAAATATGCAGGGAACTACTTTTCGTTCGGGGGCCGCAACCGGGAATTGCAGGATGCCACCAACGAGATGAGCTGGATCGGGATCGAAGCATATGACATGCTGGGAGGTTATAACCAGTTGGGAGCGATGTGGCACAGCGACATTGATCCTGACTTCTGGAACTATGCCTGCGATGTCGTGGGACGTCATGGCTGCGGCGCCCCTACCCTTGTCAATTATGATGTCATGCGCGCCAGTGAACTGCAGTCGGGGTACACGGAGGAAGATTCCTGGAACATCTCTTACTCCGGTTGCCAGTGGTATTGTTCCGTTGGCAGGGAATATAATGACCAGGACGTGAATTCGCTCGTGCTGATCCAGCCGATGCTCAGGGCCATGCGCCAGGCAGCAATGGACCACGTCGACGACTGGGATCAATTCTGGACCATCTATTGCACGGAGGTCGATCATACGGCAAACGCCCTGGTGGCGTTCAAAAACAATACTTACCAGTGGCAGTCCAACGTATGGCCGGAAATGGTCACCACATTCTGCATGCACGGGTGTATTGAAAAAGGGAAAGATTGCACCGGCATTGATTCGATCCCGAATGCGTATACATCGGTCAATGTACTGGGGGTACCCAATGTGGCCGACAGCATGTATGCCATGAAAACCCTGATCTTTGATCAAAAAAAATATTCCATGACCGAATTGCTGGAGGCCTTATCCGTAAACTGGAAAGACAGTGAATTCATGCGGCAGCAATTCCTCATGCAGCCAAAATTCGGGAACGATATCGATGCGGCCGATGTGATGGCTGTAAAAGTATCCGCGCAAGTCCGCGAATTACTCAAAGGGAAGCGGAATATCAAAGGCTTTCATTTTCGCCCCTCCTTGTTCCAGTTCATGGGACATACCTATGCCGGACCCATGATGGGCGCAACACCCGACGGAAGGCTCGCGGAAGAACCGCTTGCTCATGGCATGAACCCCATGCACGGCCGTAACAGGGAAGGAATGATGGCAACCATGCATTCATTCACAAAAATAAACTATGCCGGTTACCAGGGCGGATCGTTCCAGGTGGAACTGCATCCCAGCTTCTTCGGCCAATTCATGAAAAGAGGCGATCTGGTGGAAGTATTTTCAACCGGTTTCTTTGAAATGGGCGGCGTACAGATCAATCTGAACGTGGTCGATATCGAAACGCTGAAAAAAGCAATGGAAAACCCCGATAAACCTGAATACAAAGGAATTGTTGTAAAAGTGACCGGATATTCGGCGCATTTCGCATTCATGGACCGGAAATTTCAGGAAGAATTCATCAAACGTGTCAATTATCACAATTTAGGAGTTCCTGTATAACTGTGGAAGCCCTGATCACCGATATTTACCCGTTGTCCACCCACGACGGTCCGGGATTAAGGACAACCGTCTTCTTCAAAGGTTGCCCGTTGCGGTGCAAATGGTGTCATAATCCGGAGACCCAACAGGTGTTCCCTGAAACCTGTTGGGACCATAAAAAATGCATCGCCTGCAAAACCTGCGAGGCAGTTTGTCCGGATCAGGCCATTGATTTGAGCAGGGCATTCCTGATCGACAAATCCGTTTGCAAAAACTGCGGCCAATGTGTGGAAGCGTGTCCTTCATCTGCTTTGTTTACGACAGGCAAAAGCTGGTCGGTCGATGACCTTTACCATCAGCTTTTGAAAGACGGGATCTTTATCAGGCGGTCAAACGGAGGAGTGACCTTTTCGGGTGGCGAACCTGCCCTTCAGTATCGGTTCATTGAAGCGCTGGCGGCAAGACTGAAACAAAAAGATTTCCACCTGGCGATCGACACCTGCGGAATGGCCCCCCTCGCCGCCTTCAAAGCAGTTTTACCCTACACCGACCTCGTTTTGTTCGACATCAAAGAGATGGATGAACAGAAGCACCGCGAGTTCACCGGGGCATCGAACAAACAGGTATTCAAGACACTGGCATTCATCCGGCAGAATTTCCCATCCGTGAAAATATGGATCCGCACGCCCCTCGTCCCCGGCATGACCGCAACGGAAGAGAACATCAGGAACATCGGAAAATTCATTGCCGCAAATCTCGCCGGACAAGCAGAAAAATGGGAACTCTGCGCGTTCAACAACCTGTGCGGGGACAAATATACCCGGTTGGGACTGACGTGGTCATTAAAAGAGACACTCCTGCTTAAACAGACGGAGGCTGACCGGCTGCTTCAGGAAGCCACATCGGCA
>CAZOYZ010000373.1:0-2098 GCA_964584045.1 uncultured Prolixibacteraceae bacterium
TCCTGGTTATGGCCATTTCAAATAAATTCGGCAGCATTCTGCTTAACACGACCAATAAGAGTGAATGTGCGGTAGGATACGGCACGCTCTACGGAGATATGAACGGCGGCCTCGCCGTTTTAGGCGATGTATACAAAACCGATGTGTACAAACTGGCCGGTTATATGAACCGCCACAGCGAGGTGATCCCGAAAAACAGCTTGCTAAAAGCACCTTCGGCAGAACTGCGTCCTGACCAGAAAGATTCCGACACCCTTCCCGATTATTCGGTTTTGGACGTCATCCTGTTCCGCTACATCGAGCTGAACCAGTCGCCCCGGGAGATCATCGCCGCCGGTTTTGACCAGGAAACCGTTCTGAAGACCGTCCGGATGGTCAACCGGAATGAATATAAACGGTTCCAGGCGCCTCCTGTTCTGAGGATCAGTTCCAAAGCTTTCGGCTTTGGAAGGAAAATGCCCCTCGTGGCAAAATATGAGCCTTCTTACCCCATTGGATCACAGCTAAAATAGTCAGCAAAAGATTTTGTATTATCTAAAAATCCTTAACTTTGATGCTGTAAAACATATAACGTGAAAGCTATGCTGAGCAAAGAAATGGGGATCAGGGAAATCTTTGAAAATCCAAAGTCTGTTTTTAGTTTATTGACCCCCTCGGAAAAAGAGGAATTACTTTCTCATTTAACGATCACGGTTTATAAGAAAAATGAGTTTATCTATCAGGAAGGTGACAAACCAACAGCCTTTATTTTTCTGATCGACGGAAAAGTAAAAATCTTCAAGGAAGGTGTCGGAGGCAGGGAGCAAATCATTCGGATGACCAAACCGATGGGTTATATCGGATACCGCGCACTGATCGCTGAAGAAATACATATCGCCACAGCAGTCGCACTGGAAGATTCGCTGGTATGCATGGTCACCTCCGAGTTCTTTTTCGGAAAGCTGCTGAGAAACTCCGACTGCGCGATAAAGTTACTGCGGAAGCTGGCCCGGGAGCTTGGATTTTCCAACGCCCGCACGGTCAACCTGACCCAAAAGCACATCCGTGGCCGCCTGGCGGAATCACTGGTACTGCTGAAAGAAAAATACGGATTTGAAAATGACGGCGTCTCGCTGAAAGCGTATCTTTCGCGTGAAGACATTGCCAACCTGTCAAACATGACCACCTCAAACGCGATCCGCACCCTTTCCACATTTGCCGGCGAAAAGGTCATTGCCATTGATGGCCGGAAGATAAAAATCCTTGACCTTCAGAAGCTGGAAAAGATCAGCAGGTTAGGCTAAGAGGAGGTGTAAACCCTTCTTACCCGCTGGGAGATGCCGGTCAGGACTTCGTAGGGGATGGTTCCCATCCAGCGGGCAAGATCACCCAGTTTCACGTGGTCGCCCATCAGCTCCGCCTGATCGCCGGCCCTGACGTCTGCGCCTGTCACATCGATCATGGTCATATCCATACAAACACTTCCAATAACAGGGAAGAAGCGCCCGTTCAGCCAGACTTTCCCCGTTCCGTTGCTCAGACGCCGGTCGAAACCATCGGCATAGCCAACCGGGATGACTGCCACCTTCTTAGGTTGTTCAACTTTTCCTCTCCTGCCATAGCCGACCGTTTCACCTGGCTGCACGTCCCTGACCAAAGACACTGTCGTTGTCCAGCGCGCCACAGTCTCCGCCTTCAAAACCGGCGACTGGGATACCCCGTACAGGCCGATCCCCAGCCTTACCATGTCCATCCGGAACTCAGGAAACCGTTCAATCCCGGCCGAATTCAGCAAATGCCTGATCACCGGGTGAGCATGAGCCCGGACGATAGGATCGCTTAACCTGCAAAAACGGGCATACTGCTGCCGCGTAAAATCGTCGTGAGCCGGATCATCGCTGGCAGCCAGATGCGAAAAAACGGACTGGACACGCAGACGCCCGGAGGTCAGGATCTGTTGGGAAACAGCGACCAGCTCTTCGGCAGACGAAAAGCCCAGCCGGTTCATTCCGGTCTCCACCTTCAGGTGCACCGGGAAACCGGAAACAGCCATCCGCCTGGCAACCCCGTCAAACTGATGAAAAACTTCAACCGAATAAATATTGGGCTCGAGCCGGTA
>CAZOYZ010000373.1:2198-5661 GCA_964584045.1 uncultured Prolixibacteraceae bacterium
CCCCGTCAAACTGATGAAAAACTTCAACCGAATAAATATTGGGCTCGAGCCGGTATTCCAGCATCATTTCAAAACTGTGCGCTTCCGGGTTCATGACGATAATGGGCGTTTCAATACCGGCCTGCCTCAGATCAATCCCTTCATCAGCCACTGCCACCGCCAGATAATCGACTTTTTGGAATTCCAGAGCCCTGGCTATTTCCACGTTCCCGCTTCCGTAGGAAAATGCTTTCACCATCACCATCACTTTTGTGCCCGGCTCCAACAGTGCCTTGTAACGGTTCAGATTCCCGGTCAGCGCATTCAGGTCCACCTCCAGTTGGGTCTGATGGTATTTTTGCTGAAGCAGGCCGGCAATCCGCTCGAACCTGAACTCGCGGGCACCCTTCAAAAGGATCTGTTCATCGTTAAACTGCGAAGGATCGAAATGAAGCTGAAACTCTTCCGTGTCCCTATAAAAGGTGGTCCCTGCCTGGAACAAGGCGCTGTGCTTCCGCAGCTCCTCTCCGATAACGATCAGCCGGTCGATCCGGTAAAGACCCGTTAAACGCACAACCTCCCTGGCCAGCGCGTCACCGGTCATGCCCGACTGGCGGATATCGGAGAGGATGAGAGTCTTACGCCGGCTCGCTGACTGGCGGTAAAGGAATTGCAGGGCTATTTCAAGCGAGTGAATATCGGAGTTATAATAATCGTTCACCAGTAAACAGCCATTGATCCCCTGCTTAAGTTCCATCCGCATGGCTACCGGCTGCAGGCGGGAAAAGCGCTCTGCGGTGCGGCTGTTCCAATAGCCCGCCGCCATAATGAATGCCAGGCAATGACAGGCGTTTTCTATCCCGGCCTCATCGGTAAACGGGATCTCTGCCTGTTCGTCCCTGCCTTCCGGATGAAACGACAACAGGGTACTCTTCTCCTTTCGAGAGGCGTGAATCAGCAAATCGGCACCGGGATCAGTGAACGACCAGGAAAACAACCTGGCCCCTTTCCTTGCATAACCGGCTATGATCCGGCTGTGCACCAATTCCTGATCTCTCCTGTAAATGATCAGATCACATGTTTTAAAAAGACGAAGCTTCTCGTCAGCCTTTTCTTGCTTTGTGGCAAAATTTTCCTGGTGAGCCTCTCCGATATTGGTAATCAAACCAATCGTCGGAGCAATGACCCCGGCCAGATTTTCCATTTCACCGGGTTGAGAGATCCCTGCCTCGAAGACGGCGAGATCAAAATCTTCACGCATATTCCAAACCGAAAGCGGAACACCCACCTGTGAATTGTAGCTCTTCGGACTGCGAATAATCCGGACGTCCTGCTGCAATAATTCAAAAAGCCATTCCTTGACGATCGTTTTACCGTTGCTCCCCGTGATACCGGCCACCGGATAGCTGTATTTTTTCCTGATAAAGGCGGCGAGCCTTTGCAGGGCCTTTAACGAATCAGGCACCTGAACCACCCGGGCCTCCTGAAACCCCGGAAGATCAATACCGGGCGAAGAAATGACAAACAACCGCACCCCCCTTTGATACAAGTCGTCCAAATAGTGATGCCCGTCGTGGCGGACGCCTTTTATCGCGAAAAACAAACACCCCGCAGGATCAACAATTTGCCGGCTGTCGATCGAGATCGCCTGCACTTCCACTTCTCCGGCTCCCTGCTCTCCCCTGACAAAACGTCCGCCGACAGCGTGTGCAATTTCCTTCAAATTCATAAATAGTCAAATGCCAAATGGTTATATGATGCTGCTTTTCATGCCCCATGCTCTATGCGCTACGCCCCATGCCCTGTGTCCTGTGCCCCTATGCCCTTCGCCTCCATAAAACACTCCCTGCACAGTGGTTCGTATTCATTTTTTTCACCCGGCAGGATCCGTTCATCACCCGGGACCAGCCGGTGAGAAAACTGCGCCACCCGCCCGCAGCGAACACAAATGGCATGAAGCTTGGTGACATAATCGGCGATGGCCATCATCTCAGGCACAGGCCCGAAAGGCTGCCCTTTAAAGTCCATATCAAGCCCCGCCGCAATTACCCGAATCCCCTGGGCAGCCAGCTTTGAACAAACCTCAACCAGCCCTTTGTCAAAAAACTGGGCCTCATCGATCCCCACCACCTCCACATCGGATGAAAGCAACAGGATGGTGGCTGAATTTTCGACCGATGAACTGGTAATGGAATTCTCATCGTGCGACACGACCTCACCTTTTGCATACCGGTTATCTGCGACAGGCTTAAAAATTGCGACCCTCTGCCGCGCAATACGAGCCCTTTTCAAACGGCGGATCAATTCCTCTGTCTTCCCTGAAAACATGGACCCGGTGATCACTTCAATGATCCCTCCGGGCTTCCGGTGACTGACGTCTCTTTCAAGAAACATATCGTGTTATTCGGTTAAGATTTACTATTTTTACTCGAACAAAAGTAATGACTTTTTCTATGGACCGGAACAAATTACTGAACATCATTAAAAAGGATCTGGAAGAATTAACCGAGATCACCAATGAGATGGCCGGCAAATCACAGCTCTCAGGCCCTGAAATTGAATTTGCCCTCGGAAAGTCACGGATCATTGGTCAGGAATTCGATTATTTAAAAGAATTGCACCAGCAGATACTTCGTTCTGAATGGCAGGAATTCCCGAAAATCGCACCGCCCGTTAAGGAATTTACGGAAGATAAAGCCTTAAAGGAACAGGATAGCAGCACTGACGACATCGAAAATGACCCCGTCACAGACGAAGCGGAACAAAAGGCAGATGCCGGTGCAGATCTGTCCGGCAACGAACAGCAGAACAAAGGACTGACGAATGAAGATACACCCGGGCCTTCTGCTCCGAAAAAAACGGTCGCGGAGATCTTCGTTCAGGAAAAATCGGTGAATGATATCCTTTCGCCGGGAAAAACGATCGATCATCAACTCTCCGGTTCTCCCCTGACCAAACTGGAGGCGGCTATCGGTCTGAATGACCGGTTCCAGTTTATCCGGGAACTGTTCGGCAATGACGCCGGTATCTTCAACCAGACCGTGAAACAGATCGATCAGATGGAAAATATCCGTGAAGCCGTGGCCTTCCTGAACAGTCATTTTAAATGGAAAAAAAATGAGACCAGCATGAAATTTGCACAACTGGTGAAACGGAGGTTTTTAGACTGATGGGAAAACTTTATCTTGTACCGACTCCAATTGGCAACCTGGACGACATGACGTTCAGGGCCGTAAAAGTTCTGAAGGAAGCCGACCTGATTCTGGCCGAAGATACCAGGACTTCATCCAGGCTGCTGAACCATTTCGAAATCCGGAATAAGCTTGGTTCCCATCACAAGTTCAATGAGCATCAAACGGCCGAAAACATGACCGGAAGGATCGAAAACGGCGAGACGATCGCTCTGATCTCAGATGCCGGAACCCCGGGGATCAGCGATCCGGGCTACCTGCTTGTGAAAAAGTGTCTCGAAAAAAAACTGGAA
>CAZOYZ010000374.1:0-5648 GCA_964584045.1 uncultured Prolixibacteraceae bacterium
GCTCATTTTTATACTGAGCTGCCCATACTTTGAAATTCATTTTACTTCATTTTTTGATTATCAGGATCTGTTATTGCAAAGGTTTTATTTTATCCAAAGCCACTTGGGATCGGCCGGTTTGTTATACTACATGACCAGATCGCGCTGTGCCTGGTTCTGAACTGAATGACAGGATTGTAAAATAAAAAAGATCGCCACGATCGAAAATAAAGCTTGTTTCCCTTTCATTTAAACTATTTTTAAGATCAGTTACTTATGCGAATTCTTATGCCGGACTCATGTTAAAATTAAAATCTTTGTGATCTATTGTTCGTTTCTATTTTGCTTTATCAACGTTACAGGTCCCAGTAATCCGGAACTGATTAATGGCGAATCTTTTGTAAAATAATTCCAGGTGGTAAAACAGAATCTTTTCTTTGAAGGACGGTATTCATTTCTAAGAAACCAATCCGGAAATTCTTTCAGATAGTTGCCTGCCTTAGCTCTGCGACCGGGAGCCCATTTACAATCGGCAGGTTGCTGCTCATCGCCTATCAAACGGTTAGCCCAGACATTGGTGACTTGAATCTCGATCTGATTATCTTTTTTATGAAGCAACTCCTTTGGAATTATGACGTCCCAGGGAGCAGTCCATATGACGCCGAGATCTTTGTTGTTAAGTTTAACCCGGGCAATCTGTTTGACTTTTCCCAGATCAAGTGAAATTATTGCATCTCTGTCCTTTATGAGTTGGTCAGACAAATCAAATGTAGTTTTATAGGTAGCCGTACCGCTGTAATATTTGATGCCCGGCTCAGGACGGTCAATCCAGTCCTCCAGCGATTCAAAAACCACCTGCTCCGCAGGTCCTCCCCAAACCGGATCAAAGATAACCTGCCATGGCCCTTTAAATGTCAGGACTTCATTCTTTGAAGGAAAATTTCTTTTTTCTTCTGAAGCAGCATCACCCGTCTTGTTGCGAAATACAATAAAATAACTTTGTGCATCATCAAAATTTAACGGCACCGTGGTTTTACCACCGGCAATTTTAAATTCCGGAAGATCCCGCATCGTCCCGTTAACAGGATCCCAAAGTTCGGGTTGTAACCCGCAAACGCCAAAGGCGCATACAGCGCTTCCGCTGTGATGAGAAGTATTGGCAATAAAATAGATATCTGTATGGCCTGATTCACGGTGTATATGGTCAATAATAATACTCCCTTCAGTGTTTCCAATACTAAAATCATCTTCTGACTGTGAAATATTTCCCCATTGCAGCAATGCCTGGCAACGCTGCCAGTATTTCACTACTGCTGCTGACTGATCCCACCAGGTCTGGGTACGGTCAAAATGAGTTCCCCACTGGCCCATGGTCGCCCCGGGTTTATACCAGTCATCCCAGGGTTGATGGACAAACCGGTGGATAATGAGGCGATTCACTCCTGCACAGAATGCCCCATCACCAATCGGCTTAAGCCATGAAGGGGTTTCGGTCCATTTGCTGTATTGCGGCTGGCCTGTAAAAGCTTCGGCCTCCACGATATTTTGTCCTGATTTTCTTAATGCCGCAACGGTCGGTTCCAGTTCATGTGGGGTAAAAGTACCTTCATTGGTCCAGAATTCAGTCATTACATGATGTACCAAAGGCATGATCTCATCCTGCCGCCACGGACCGCCATATGGCTCACATAAGAAAGTAAGGTTGGCTTCACGCAATTTTTCTGATAAGACATTGAAATAAATATCCCTGTAAAGATCCTTAATGGTTGCATCAAAATCATCCCTGAATTTTATGGAATCCTGGCTGCTGCCTATATTCCTCCCTGCAAATGTGACCAGGTAAGGTGTCAGGTCATATCCTCTCCTCTTTAGAAATTCCTCTCGCATTTTTGGTGTCCAGGTTGGAATTCCTGCTTCATAACTGTCGAAATGTACATGAGTAAAGACTTTTCCTGCCAGATCACCAAGATGCTTCTGAATCTCCGATATAACATAGCCTATATGAAATTCAACTGCCTCCCGGCTCATCTTATCACACTCAAGGCCAGTTGACTGCCATTGGGCGGGAAAGACCAGGGCTCCTTTGGTCGTGTGACCAAACCTGTAAATGATCCATTCCCCCCGGGGAGCATTCCAATCTATCCGGCCACCGGATTCCATCTTGTCTGTCAGATCAATGATATCTTTAAGTTTAATATTACCCTTAGCAGGCACAGCCAGGACAGCAATGTCTTTATAATAGGTTTTTCTTGCCGGTATTACAGGTCTCTCTGCTTCACCCGTTTCGCGGTTATAATGAGGAAACGGATGGTTGGACCTTGGATTCACCTCCGGGCGGTCCAGTTTTATTTGTATTCTTCGGTTGCCGTTGACCCTCTGTTCAGACCAGCATATATCCTGCATGGAAAGCTCCGGTGTAATCCATGGTCCGCCGCTCGTTTCATAACCGGGACAGTTAAACATTCCAAATTCCATTCCCAGACGCTTTGATTCCTCAGCGGCATAGCGCACCAGATCCCACCAGGGTTCTGTCCATGATATCACTTCCGGAGTGGGACTTTTATCTATCCCGGCAGACAAGGAGGTGGTGATGTCGGCCAGACTAAACATGGTTGTCCGGTTGAATCCTGCTTTTTTCAGAGCCTCTAAGTCCTTTGTGATACCTTCCTTAGTGATATTGCAACCCATCCACATCCACAAAACGCCTGGTTTTGCACTTTCAGGGGGATTTGTAAAAGCTTCTTCTGGGTCAGTCACACCAGTAGAAGAGTATGTACCGGTATTTTGGCCTGCCTCAGTGAAGAAAAGTAAAGCGAATATCCCAATAAATAAAATCAGTACTCGTTTCATCGTTGATCTCGTTATTGCTCTTTTACTCCTGGAACATTTACAGAATTCTGAATTTTTACCCGATTTTCAAAATCCGTAAAATTCTTTGTGGTATCACAAGACCATCCAATTTGCGATAACGCATAAAAAGAAGGAAAAGATTTTGCAAATACAGAATCAACCGGCTGATTCCATATACACGCATGAGGCCCAAGTATTAATTTCTTCTTCGCTTCGTCTTTCAATTCTTCAGGTATAGGATTAAAAGAATAAACATCGTTGAGCGACTTGTCACGATTGAAATATAAATGACTATATGGAGCAACTATGGCCTGATGTCCCGCAAGGGTTGCTTCAACAGCAGGATTTTCAGGGGTCTTTATTCGCTGCCAGGCATCTCCACCTCCTTTGTAATGCCATTGCATAAGGATCGCATCCTTGGGAAAATTACCACGCCACGCCAAATCATCCCAAAGTACAGGGATGCGCCCTTTCGATGTGACAAAATCAGCAAGATGATTCATTAAATAGAGATAAAGAATATACTTCTTTTTTTCTCCTTTACAATTTGCAAAAAGAGCTCGCCGTTCTTGGGTATCATATTTTTTTTCGAGACCTTTCTCTTTTATTAAACGTTGACAATCCGGACAAGTTGCCCAATGACAGCCATGATATTCATCGCCGCCGATATGAATGTATCTGGAAGGAAAAAGCTCCATCAATTCAGTGAGTATATTTTCATAAACATGAAGCGTTTCTTCGTTCCCTACACATCCTTCCAACTGCGCCCGAATAGGTTCAGAAGCTTTTTCCTCATTTGGAAAATCAGGGGCAGCATTCTTGTCGGTTCGATACGGATTAGTTTTACAAAGAATATCAGGTTTTACCAAGGCTAAAATCGTATTATGCCCGGGTTGATCAAATTCGGGCATAATGATAATGTGTCGTTCTTTTGCATAAGTTACTAAATCTTTAATCTCCTCCCTGGTATACCTATTACCATTATGACGCCTCCTGTATGCAGCGGGCCATTTTTCCTGGTTGTTGAGTTCAGGATATTTCACCATTTCTACGGTCCAACCGTGATCGTCTGTAAGATGAAGATGGAGACGATTCATCTTATAAAAACACATGATATTAATCTGTTTTTTTAGCAATTCAATGGGCAGAAAATAGCGCGCCGGATCAAGCATCATGCCGCGCCATTCGAATTTAGGCTTATCATGAATCCTTAAACAATTAATTTTTATTGTTTTATTAATATCCTGTTGATCGGAAAACAGTATTATCAATTGGCGTAAAGTCTGTATCCCATAAAAAATTCCTGTGGGAGTTGTCGCAGTTATCTTTAATCCTTTTTTTTCTACCTGAAGATGATATCCTTCCTGACCAATACTTTCACGATCATTAAGTGAATTACTGATTTCCAATTTAATTTCATTCGCCAGTTTGTTTTTCTTCTTTGATTTTGCTTCAATCACCTTTAAAGGTTTTCCAAAGATTTTTATAAACGTCTCCTGGAGTGTAATGATCTCAGATGTCAGGTCTGAAGAGTAAAGTGATATGATTGTACCAGGAGTACAATGAAATACACCTTCCCTTTCAACTACCTCCTGTGGTAAAGGTATAAGGCACTTTTCCGGGAGATCTTCTTTATCTCTGTAACATGCATTTGTTCCAAATAAAGTAGTACAAAATATGATTACAACACTCAATTTATTGATTACCATTTTTATAAAAGTTATTATTTGTAAATCCAGTCAAGGCCCAATCTTGAGATATTGGTTACAGTCAATCTTGTTCCTTTAGACTGGCTGCCGGCACAATAAGCCAATAATACATGTTTATCTGTAAAATGAATTGCCGTATAACAGTATCCACCATCCGGATCGTCTTCAATCGTTTTCATTTTCTCCCAGGTATTCCCTTCATCCTTTGAGACCGCGATATTCAATGGTGTCCGTCGTTTACGATCACTCCCATTATTATTCCACACCATCAGTAAATCGTTCGTGGAAGGGATTCTTTCTATTGATGCAGGAGAGCGTGGAGATACGATCGTACTGGGTTCGGCCGGGCTCCATGTTTCTCCTTTGTCTTTTGAATACGACATATACTGCACACCCATATCGGTACGTATAAACATCATCAGATTCCCGTTTTTCAACTCGACCAGTCCGGGCTCCTGGAGTAAAATATCTCCGGGATTCGGTATTTGCCGCCCGGAGGTTTTCCAGCTTTGCCCATGATCGTCAGAATAATAACTATATATCTTCCCCTTTTGGCTAAATAAGGGATCCTCAGGTGTTTTATGAAGGGATACAGCCATGATCAACCTGCCATTCTCCAACTGGATCACCCGGTCATTGTTCAAAACAAAATATCCTTGCTTGTCGGTAATGCAGGCAACCGGATCACTCCAGGTTTTGGCTTCATCTTTCGATACCCGGATCATAGGTATACAATCGGAAATTGAATTTTTTCTTAAATAGAATAAGGTAATATCACCATTTTTCAGGCGAAGGAGAGAAGCCGACATGATATTTTTAACTCCCTCCTTCTCTACAATAAGCTTACTCTTTTTACCCCAGGTCTTTCCGCCATCGCCCGAATACCTGCCGGCAAGGTGCGCTGAGCCGTTATCGCCGGCGGAAGAAGTACCCGTAAAATGACTGTAAATAAAAAGGATCCGTCCGTCTTTCAAAGTGATAAAGCTTCCTTCGCTGTTTCTGGGATTATCGGGACCTGGTTCAAGGCGGAGTACCAATTCGTTGTTTTCATCGTGTATGGATTGTTGCCTGTCCTGCCTCATCATATCAAAACTTAGTAAAAGTGATGTG
>CAZOYZ010000375.1:0-5645 GCA_964584045.1 uncultured Prolixibacteraceae bacterium
GGACAAGCTTCCACACAAAGACCGCAGCCTTTGCATTCTTCCGTATCAACCACTACTGCTCCGATAACTTTTGCCATGGTTTTATATTTATGCTACAAAACTATTTCTATATCAAATGTTTATCCGCAACAAATGTTGCGAAATCATATACTGTTCAGGATACGCGTGAAGATGTTCCGGTGAATCCCCAGGTATGATGCCACATGTTGCCGCTGTACCCGTGACACAATCTCGTGGTGCTCCCTCATAAAATTCTTCACCCTTTGAGAAGCTGAAAGCGACTGCAGGGAATGGACGCGTTTCAGTGCCTGGATATAACTTTCCTCAGCCATGATCCTGGCCATGCGCTCAAATGCCGGACTTTTATCAAGCAGCTCCTCATACTCAGAGCGCTCAATGTAAATCAACTCAGAATCTTCGTATGCACGGATCCATTCGGACGATTCTTTGCCTGAAATAAAGGTTTCATGACTGCTCACAATACTGTTGTCGGGGGTATAATAAAACCGGGAAATCCATTCCTGCCCGTTTTCGGAGATGTAGGTCGCGTACATCAGTCCCTTCAGCAATAGTCCCATTCTCCGGTTCTGTTCACCGTAGTCCACAAAGCTTTCGCCCTTTTTCAGCAGAATGGGCTGCCTCTCTGAAAAAAAGTCCTTTAATTGCTCAAGGGTCTGTTTATATCCTGAAATAAACCTGTCTCCGTTCATCGCACAATATCATGAATTAATCATGCATGGTCTGCATGAAATTGCTTTAATCTTTTTTCCAACTCGCCGAACTGGCTGCGGCCAACATGAGAGACACAGGCCCTGAGACCTTCATGTTCGCTTCCGGTATTTTTCAGGGTAATGGCACTGATCCCGTAAAAGATCAGCTGACGCAGCAATTCTCCTCCCGTCATACCCGGATAACAAATAGTAAAGTAAAAGCCATCGGCTATGGGCTCATCGCCATCCTTATCGTACACGATCTTAAAGCCATTCTCCTGAAACAACCGCTTCATGATCTTTGCCTTTTCTCCATATTCCTTCACATCCTCCACGAAATTTAATTTCCCTTCATTGGCTGCTTTGAGCATGGCCGCCAGCGCGTATTGACCGGAGTGGCTGGTTCCGGATGAAATGGCATATAAAACTTTGAATACGTAGGTGTGCCCAAAACTGTTGCTGTGAAACCGGTCTTTCAAATTTTCATAATCCCGGTTGAACAAGGCATCCGATATGACGGTGATCCCGATCCGCTGGCCTGCATAAGAGAATATTTTGGAACTCGAAACAAACAAGACATACTGGTCCGTGTACCGGGCCACTGTAGGCTGATAGGGAGGACGCCCGGGCGAATAGAGGTCCTTACGGAAATCCATGGCAAAGTAAGCCAGATCTTCCAGTACCACGACGTCATATTTTGTTGCCAGTTCTCCAATGATCCGGAGTTCCTCCTCCGTAAAACAAATCCAGCTGGGGTTATTGGGACTGGAATAAATGACAGAACTAATATGTCCTTTACTCAGGATACTCTCCAGTTTTGTCCGGAGCTTTTGCCCCCTGTAATCGAGCACGTCAAAGCTTTCGTACCTGCAGCCCATGACCTGCATCTGCTGTTTCTGTACGGGAAATCCCGGATCAATAAACAGTACGGTATCTTTCGTCCGGTACAGGTTACTGGCGACCAGCAACGCCGAAAAGGTACCCTGCATAGAGCCCACTGTTGGGATACAACCCTCCGGTGAAACGGAAATGTCCATAAATAACTTTACAAACCGGGCTGCTTCTTCCTTCAATGGCTTAATTCCGTCGATAAGCGGATACACGGAGGCTACACCATTTTTCAGTGCGTCGATCTCTGCATTCACTCCGACCGTTGCCGGAGGCAGTCCGGGCACCCCCATCTCCATGCGTATAAACTTTTCGGGACTTTCTTCCTCGATCAAGTTGACAAGCGCAACAATCTCGCGGATGGATGCGTCGTTCAGATCCCCGAGGCGTAATCGTTTCAGGCTCTTTTCAACCAGCGCCCGGTCAATAGGTGTGTGTTTCATCATCGCTGTTGAATTTCAGAATCCGAATTCATGCCTGATCTGGCTGATCCAGGCTGCAATTCTTTTATCGGTTAATTCAGGTTCAAAATCTTCATCAATCGGCAAACCAATAAATTTTCCGCCAATCAGCGCTTCCGATCCTTCAAATTCATACCCGGAAGGATCTACGCGCCCAACAATTTTTACATCGGGACAAGTTTTCAGGATTTCTTTGGCAAGCACCCCCATGGCGTTCACAAAATGCCCGGGGTACGTCAGATGATCACCCAAACCAAAAATCGCCACGGTACGATTCCGGTAGTCAATCTTGCCAATCTCGGGAAAAAACCTGCTCCAGTCGGTATTGGACAGTTCCTGATCCCAGGTTTCTTTTCCCACGGTGGAAATCCCAAAGATCATTTTCTTATATTTTTCCAGATCGGCTGCACTGGCTACGGCGACGGGAATCAGATCAATATGCTCTGCACCGGCGATCGTCCTGATCTTTTCTGCAACACGGTGAACCGCTCCCCTTTCGGGACCAAAAAATAGGCCTGTTTTTTCCATTTCCTGAATTTTATTGGTTAGTTCCGTCAAGTTCTCCACGAACATATTCACCTAAAATAGACAAACTGGAAACATTTTTAAGAATGTGATGAATTGCCTTTTCATAATTATCTTCCGTCTCATATTCCACGTCCACGTGGATCGTGTACTCATTTGGCTTACCGACAATCGGAACAGACTGTATTTTATTGAGATTGATCTTGTGATTCGCGAAAATGTTCAGCACGCTGGCCAGGGCTCCATAATAATGACCTACTTCAAAACAAACGGACGCTTTATTGTTCTTCACGTCGTGATTGGCATGTTTTGAAAGGATCCAGAAACGGGTGTAATTTTTCTTATTCGTTTCAAGACCTGTTTCGATCACGTCTAACCCGTAAATTTCGGCCGTCCTCAAATTGCCAATTGCCGCTGCATAAGTCAATTTCTCCTCTTTCAATATTTTCCCTGATGCAGCGGTATCCTGATTCTCAATGACTTTCACATTTTGAAAATAATTTTCAAGGTATTCGGCACATTGACGGATGGCAATCGGATGCGAGTAGATCATCTGAATATCTTCCTTTTTTCCACCGGGCAACATCATCAGATTCATCTGGATATGAATGTAAATCTCACCGATTACCCGGAGATGAAAATCACGGATCAGGGAATAGTTCTGAAGGATACTTCCGGCGATGGAATTTTCGATGGCCATCACGGCGATGTCCACCTTGTCTTCGTCAATCAGTTTACAGACGCTGCTGAAAGACCGGCATTCGACGATTTCTATCTCCTCATCACCAAAATACTTCCGGGCAGCATCTTCATGAAATGACCCTGCGATTCCCTGAATAGCAATTTTCTTCATACCTGTTTTTATTAAAGATCCAATAACCGGCACAAAATACGTAAAAAACAGCTACTATTTCTTTTACGGCGTAACCATGTCGCCAAAGTTAACGAAAAAATGAAGCCCGGGAAGCAGTCAGGCTTCCTGTATTCTTTCCTGACAATGAATTTAACGATCAAAATTCATAAAGGTCGCTCGCCCTGACCAATTCCATGCGGTGATCCTGGAACACCTGAATACATTTCCGGATGTCTTCTGGTTTCAGCACAATATTCGCCGAATCTTTGCCCATGGAAAAGGCATACAGGTATTCGATAAAGACCCCTTCTTCTGCCAGAATATTCAGTGCTTTCGCCAATGCTCCGGGAACGTTGGGCGTATGAAGGCATACCACGTCAGTCAGGCGCACGGCAAATCCGCCTTCCTTCAGGGTCCTGCACGCTTTTTCGGGGTCAGAAACAATCAATCGCAAAATGCCAAACTCGCTGGTGTCGGCCACGCTGAATGCCGACATGTTGATCCCGGCCTGAGCCAACAGGGTAGCCACTTCATTGAGCCTGCCCGATTTATTTTCCAGAAAAACTGACAGTTGTTTGATGATCATGATCCAATCTCCTATAGTTTACGGTTGTCGATCACACGTTTGGCTTTCCCTGCCGAGCGTTCGATCGTTTTTGGCTCAACCAGTTTAACATTCACCGAAATCCCCAGCGTGCTTTCCAGGTTGGCTGTAATCTTTTTCCGAAGTGCTTCCATTTTCTTGATCTCATCCGAAAAAAATTGTTCCTGAACCTCGACCATCACGCTGAGCGTATCCAGAGTGCCTTCCCTTTCTACGATCAACAGGTAGTGAGGTTCCGTTTCGCTCATCCCCAGCAGAACGCTTTCGACCTGGGAAGGAAATACATTCACACCCCGGATGATCAGCATATCATCAGACCGTCCTCTGCATTTTTCCATACGTACCAGGGTCCTCCCGCATTCGCACCGGTCATAAATAAGCCGTGTCAGATCGCGCGTACGGTACCTGATCAAAGGTATTCCTTCCTTAGTTATGGTCGTGAACACCAGTTCGCCTACCTCCCCGGGCGCTACAGGCTCAAGGGTTACCGAATCAATAATCTCGGGTAAAAAATGATCCTCATGGATGTGCATCCCGCACTGGTATTCACATTCACAAGACACGCCCGGCCCCACAACCTCGCTCAACCCGTAAATATCAATGGCTTTAATTCCAAGTTTTGCTTCAATATCGCGCCGCATATTTTCAGTCCACGGTTCAGCCCCGAAAATACCTATCCGGAGTTTCAGTTCCTCCTTCTTAATGCCCATCTCCCTCATCACCTCTGCCACGTATAGTGAATAACTGGGTGTGCAGGCCAGTACCGTTGTTCCGAAATCCTGCATCAGCTGTAACTGTTTCTGCGTATTCCCCCCTGAGATCGGGATCACCGACGCACCCAGATTTTCACAACCATAATGCAGACCCAGCCCTCCGGTGAAGAGCCCGTAACCGTATGCCACCTGAACAATATCGTTCCGGTGCACTCCGGCCATGCTTAAAGACCGGCTAACCACCTCCGCCCATGAGTTCAGGTCTTTGCGGGTGTAGCCTACCACGGTGGACTTGCCCGTCGTCCCGGATGAAGCATGGATCCTGACAATTTCACTCATCGGAACCGTGAACATCCCAAACGGATAATTATCACGCAAATCCTGTTTAACAGTGAACGGCAGTTTAACCAGGTCATCGACCGACCGGATATCACCCGGAACAAGCCCGGCTTCCTGAAATTTCTTCCGGTAACAGGGAACATTGTGATAAACCCGCTGAACGGTCTCCCGTAATCTTTCTGACTGAATGGCCTTCATTTCCTCACGTCCGGCACATTCAATTTTTTCATTCCAAATCATTGGCTTTTATTTGTTACGGAGCCTACCGGCATCCTTATTATCGTCGTGCCGCAGTGCCCGTCTTAAACAGCCTTCTTACCGGGGCATTCCCCGGATACATGATCTGTTTCACAGCAGATTGGCGACCCAAAAATAACAGAAATGAACATGCGATAAACAAGCAGCAAGAGCGGGAACCTAAACAACCTGTCGCTTCCGGAGCCGAATTGAAAGTCAAACAGTCGGTCATCCAGGCTATTGACGGATTCCTCCCGGACCTCTTCCATCGTCTGAAAACCTGATAATTTAGATTCAGATTGAATAAAAAACAAC
>CAZOYZ010000376.1:0-5571 GCA_964584045.1 uncultured Prolixibacteraceae bacterium
ATGCCGATATCGAGGCAACCAACTACAAAAGTCTGGTCATCCGCAAAAATAAGGAGCATAACTTCAGCTATGCTTCGTTTGACTACGGCCTGATTTCGGTTGAACCCGAAAAAGACGACTGGGATATCGAATGGACCGGAGCCGTCTCTAAAACAACTTCAGAAGGAAAAGAAATCCCTCACTATTTTGCCGATCAGGTTTATATCAACTGGCTGGGAGGCGTCACCGCCGCAGAAGTTCTCACAAGCACGGTAAGTTATGACAACATCAGTTCAAGCAATTTGAATACCATTCCTTTTTTTGGCGAGAGAAATGTGATCGGCACCAACTGGCGTGAAACCGGCGGCCGGGAGGGAGGCCAGGCTGGTGTAAAAACCGACCGTTTCTATGTCGTCAGGGATACCCACGGAAATGTATATAAACTGAAATTCAACAATTTCACCGATCAGGATGGCGGTACTCGTGGATATCCACAGATCACTTATGCGCTGATCAACTAACTTTCGAATGGTCATACCGACACATTCCAAAAGCCGGAATTTCCCGAATGCAAAACGATTGTTTTCCCTTTTATTTTCCATTTCACTGCATTTTTCAACCTCAGCCGGCCGGAACACAAGCTCCCGACCGGCCTGTGCCGGCAACTTTACTCGTTTGCCGCCCTCAATACTTCCACCGGAGGGATTTCCCTCACCTCGATAGAACCGCCATAATCAAGTACGGGGCATTTCTCTGCCAGTCCTACTGCATCTTCCATGTTCGAAGCACGGAGAATAATGCTGCTCACCACCTTAAGCCCGTCAGAGACCACGAGCTCCTTTTTGACTTGCCGCTCCCTTCCGGAAACCACACAACTGTTGCGCGGAAAAACGTAGCTCTTTACAAACACACCGTCCGCCTTCCACTTGCCAACTACCTGCTCCCATTTCGGATTCAATGCTTTTGCCTGTTCCGTGTTGTAGTCTTCAGGCACCCTTACCAATAACATAAATTCCTTCATCTCTTCCTTTTTTTCTGTTTGTAAACCGGGGGTATTTGTCCTGGCATTGACTTCGAAGCCGAGCAACGCCAGACAGATCATTCCCATTGCAAGATTTGTCTTCATAGTTATAATTATTAAGTTGCGAAGTTGGCAACTATAAAAAGCGATTCCTTGTAAAAAATCAGTGATTTACCAGAATGGCGATTTGAAGAAGTCGGTCGGCGACTGACCGCTGAATTGCCTGAAACTTTTGTTGAAATGCGACTGGTCATAAAAGCCGGCATCAAAAGTCATGTCGAGCAGGCTGGCACTTCGCCTGTTAATCACCGAACGCATGCGAACAACCGAAGCGAACTGTTTAGGCGACGATCCAACCGTCTTCCGGAAGCGCTTCTCAAAGGCGTCGTGGCTGATGCAAAACTGATCAGCCAGTTCTCTCATTTTAAGCAATCCTTTTTCTGAGTGGATTTTTTCAACGGCAGCAAGAATCAACTGATCGGCTTTGGGAGGATGCAAATTGGAAAGCAAAAACCGCTCAACGATCACGATCCTTCCGCGATCATCGCGGACCCCGGCGAGTTGTTCTTCCACCATGGCTACATCCGCCGGTTTAATGATTGCATCGAGAGGAATACTTGCTTCAAATAACCGGTGAAGCGGCTCACGAAAAAAAGCAGCCGCCCCTCCTTCCCTGAACAGGACCACGATATTTCCCGAATCGGGCATATAATTGACAAGCCGAACCGATGTTCTCAGACCGGAGATAACTGCCCGGGGCAAAGTGTCCGCAGCATGTCCCCTGACCTGTTTCACCAGGCCTCTGTATCTGAAAGCAAGCGCCAGGGAAGTATCGGGCAACAACCGGTTAATACGATCCTCTCCGCTTTCAAGGATCACGTACGACTTAATGAATGGCCTTAAAGACACGTCGGGAATGTATCGCTCCATCTTCATACCCTTTTAAACAGGGATACATGCCGAAAAGTTGGCCTTTCGTAAAGATATAGCCGGGAACAAAGTCTTTGACTGTTGCACAAACTAAATCACCGGCAGCTTCCAGGGTTCACGGTAGCCCGCTTTCAGATAACTTTCCGCGGCCGGATTTTCCACGAATCGCCTTTCTTTACGATCATAGACGACCCGCGTTCCCGTACGATATGAAATATTGGCCATATGGGCCAGAATGGTTGCAAAGGCGCCTTTTTCAATCGGACTATTGGTGGCAGATGAACCGTTCCGGATACATTCGCACCAGTTCGTGGCATGCGCATCAATGCCACCTTCTTCGAAAGGGCCATCCAATCGGATCGGTTCTGCCGTCAGTGAGCCGTCCCGGTTTTTATTTGGAAGTAATTCATAGCCCTCTCTGTTGCATACAAGGGTAGCCTTGCTGCCGATCCAGGCTACACCCTGGTTCCGGTTGTATAAATGGGCAACCTGCTGTGTCCATTCGATATGGAATTTTTCATACTGGAAAATAGTGGTCTGGCAGCTCGGCGTTTCATTGAACGTTTCAGGATGCTTGTATGCTGTTGAAAAGACGGCAAGCGGAAACTCGCGCCTGCATAAACCTAAAGCATCCAGGCCGTCAAATGCGGAGTCGATCCAATGAACGCCCCAATCGGTTTGCTGTCCTCCGCCATAATCCCAGAATCCGCGCCAACCCCTCACACGCGAGCGATTGTAGGGTCGTTGAGGCGCCGGCCCCAGCCACATATTGTAATCGAGCGTTTCGGGTGGCAGGGAATCTTCTGCTCCCGTAACGGGATCTGTCCCCTGACTCAGCCACAACTGAACCTTGTACACATCTCCCAGCACACCTGTTTTGAGGATCTCATTTGCTCCTTTGAAATATTTTTGACTGGTTTGCCATAAACCGGTTGTCACAACACGATTGTATTTTTTCTGCAGATCCATCATGTAGTTACACTCGTCAATGCTGTTTGCAACAGGTTTTTCGATGTAAACCGCCTTTCCGTTTCTCAACGCCTCTGCAAAAATGTAGGTGTGCCAATGATCGGGAGTCGCAATAATGACACCCTGGATCGCTTTGTTCCCCAGCAGCTTTCTGAAATCACTATAGCGTTCCATTTGTGCGGTCTGATCCGGAAAGTTTTTTTTGAACCGTTCAGCCTGCCCGTTCAGCCGTTCCTGGTCGACATCACACATGGCCACACATTGCACCCATTTGTTATTTTTGAGGGCGCCTTCCAGATCCCGGCATCCCATTCCGACGCCAATTACCCCAATATTGATCTGTGGTCCATCGTGACTGCCCAGCACACTTCCCAGGGCACGCGAACCGGCGCCGGCAGATAATCCGATCCCGGCAGTGGCCAATGTTGACTTTTTGATAAAATCGCGTCTGTCTGTCTTCATATGTTTCAGTTTATTGCAATAAGTTACCAAAAATAGTAACTTAAAATATTTGTAACTATTCAGGTCTGAATAATTTTTTTCCGGAATTGGAAAATCGAATTTACCACCTGTATCTCAGTCCGCCGGAAAGGCCGATATGAAGAGCCCGGCCTGTTGATTTACTTTCATGCAAAACCCAGCCGGGTATTTTATCAATTGCTGCTTCCTTTCTGTCCTGGTAAGTAAAATTGACGGATGGCCCTGCATAAATACTGAAGCGTGAACCCATGCGCAGCTCCGGCAACAACCGAAAAGATACCTGGTTTTGTTCGTGCCCGTCAAAGTCGGTGCTATTCCTGGTGACCGCTTCAGCATCCAGGGAAAAGGTATTATTGTCGGTCAGATGAGCGCCAATCCCTGCTTCCACTGCATACGAAAGTTCGCGGTCGGTCAGATAGTAGCCGGCCCCCACCAGGCCATACAACACCTTTCCGCCCGAACGGAAAGTCACCGCCGCCAGGCCCGATTCGTCGGTTCCCAGCGAAAAGCTCTTCCTTCCGTTTTTAATGATATTGATCAGTCCTATCGGATAGTCACTGCTGTCGGCCACGTTGATCAGTCCGGCAAGCTGAATGCCTTTTACTTTTCCGCCGATATTGATAACGCCCGCGATCTGAGGCCCTGTCTCGCCCAACGAGCCGTTCAGCACCCCGGCAATCTGCGTACCCCGCGACTCCACAGCCGCATTTAAAACGCCCGCCACCTGCAATCCTTCCGCTTTCTTTGCCACGTTGACCACTCCTGCAAGCTGAGTGCCTTTCACATTACCCGCCCAGTTGCTGACTCCTCCCGCCTGGACCCCTGAAACATCGTCCAATACCGTGTTGGATACGCCCGCCATCTGTACCCCGTCGACATCACCCCCTACCAGGTTAAATACGCCCGCCATCTGAAGGAACCGGACATCCTTTTGATTGATATTAAACACCCCGCCCATCTCCAGTCCGTCTACACCGGCCGTATAACCTCCGATCACGTTCATTGATCCGCGGTTAACGATCTGGCTGTTAAACATGCCGTGCGTGCTCAATCCCGGGATTAATGAGACCTGGTATGGGCTGTAAGCAAAAAAACCGCCCAGGTTCAGTCGCTGGATGCGTTGTCGCGAACTGATCAGAAAACGGCCTACCTTTGTTCGCTCCGGTCTGTCCGACTCCTCTTCGTCCGGATAGTAGCCATACCGGCTTTCCTTTGTCCTGCGTTTTACTTCAACGGGAAGCAGAACGACCATGTTCATCTCCCGGTAGTTCTCCTTGTTTACCGTGAGCCAGACTGACTCGCCGGGCCGTTTGATGACCAGCTTAAAAAAACCGTCTTTATTTGAAAGTGTCGACACCAGCGCTCTCCGGTCGTACACGCTCGCCTCGCCGATTCCCTGGCCCCCGACCGAGTCACGAACATATCCTTTTAAGACGAATGCCCTGCTCGATTCCTTTTCTGTTTCTGCAACCACCTCCATGGTGCGCGGTGCATAACGGATGATCACGTGGTCGGGAGTTTCTTTGTATTCATAATCCGGACCCAGCGTTTTTTCAAGGAATTCGATCAACGTACCCCTGAACCCGTTAAACGAAACCAGACTGTCGGCCGCCACCGACCGGCTGTTATAGGAAAAATAAAAACCATTCTTTTCGCTGACTTCATGAAGGACATTCTCCAGCGGCTGAGCGGTCACTTCCGAAAAAGCAATTTCCTGGTCAAGATGATATTGCGACGCCGCAGGCAGTGTGCAAACCAGGACGTGGATACAAAAAAATGCCGGGATTAAAATTGATTTTCCTGAGATAAACATGGCTCTATTTTATGACAATACGATTTTCCTCCCTCGACACGGAAATACCAAAAGTTTCACCGATCACATCAAGAATATCATCCAGTTGTCCCATTTTAAACGTGGTGGTTAAACGGAGGTCCCCGGTATCTTCGCCGATGATCCGGATTTCAACGCCATAGGCCTCTTCCAGCACTTCAGCCACTCTCCGTAAAGGGGTATTATCCATCTCAAGCAGGTTGTTCAGATAATAATTATGCAGCCGGTCGGTTACTTTTTCTTCTTTAAACTGTCCTGCGGTGACATCGACCGACACTTTTTCACGTGGTTTCAGTTCCACTTCCCGGTCAGGCGCTTCGACTTTTACCAGTCCGCTTTCGACAATGACTTCCGTCTGTTC
>CAZOYZ010000377.1:0-5504 GCA_964584045.1 uncultured Prolixibacteraceae bacterium
CTTCGTATCCTCAAAGAAATAACCTTATCATATGATTGGAAGTGACTATAACCATTTGTAATTAAAAACGTAATTTTGCATCAGTTCATGATCAACGCCTGTCCACGATGAAAAATTATTATCTTTTTAATCCCACAGGGGTTGCGATGCTCCTGTTCTCCGGGATCTTTGTAAATGTTTCTTTCGCCGGGAAGCAGCATGCCCGGTTGGAAACCGTTCAGGCCTTTAAAGTCGCGGAAGCCCGGCAGGGTGTCGCCGTCGATTCGGCCTGCTTTTATACCATTAACTCAAAAGGAATCGGGAAATACGGTAAAAAGGACGGCAAGCTTATTGCTGAGTGGGAGGATCATTCAGGCCGGATTATTCACATTGACGGAGGAGTGGTTGTAGATAAAAAGCTTTACTGCGCCCATTCTAATTTTTCGAAACTCCCTATGACCAGTTCAATTGAAATTTTTGATACAAAAAATCTTGAGCATATTGGCTCTCACAGTTTCGGTATAAATTATGGTTCATGCACCTGGGCCGATTATCACCAGGGCTACTGGTGGGTTTGTTTTGCTCACTACGACAGGTTCGAACCGGTTCTGCATAAAAATAATTCATGGACTGTGCTGGTAAAGTTCGATGAAAACTGGCGTGAGATGGAAAGCTGGACCTTTCCCGCGGAAATGCTGGAGGAATTTAAACCAATGAGTTGCTCAGGAGGATCGTGGGGCCCGGACGGAAACTTATATGTGACAGGACATGACAGTTCATTCGTCTATGTTGTGCAGTTACCCAAAATGGGATCAGTTCTTGAATTGACCGATACGTTAGAAACCAGCTTCCCGGGACAGGGTATCGCCTGGGATCGCTATGACCTTAACCACTTGTACGGCATCGACAGAAAAGAAAAAGCCGTCATCCGGTCAAAACTGTCATTCTTTTAAGATATTGATCGTTTCCGGCCACAAACAACCTTTGCATTTATTTTCAACCCTTTTGCATCTAAACAACAAAAGTCATATCACCGTTCCAAAAAGAACCGTGAAAAAAATGGGGACAAAAGTAGGGTAAAAAGTTTCCCGCCTGTATGATTAAAAAAAAGTAATCATTTTTTAATCATTTTAATAGTTATGCAATATGAGCAAAAATTTCATTCTTCTTATTGTCTTCCTTCTTTTTCCGTTTTTCTTTTCCTGTAATTTAAATGAAGATGAAGATACAGACGAAACGGAAGAAGGGATCAATCTGGCAGAAGGCGCCGAAGATGCTTCCGATTATCAGTTTACCGAATCCGAAGCCACAGTGATCACACTGAACGGATCGTCGGCCACTGTTTCAGGAGAGGGTGCATCGGCCAGCGGAGCCACAGTGACCATCAGTTCTCCGGGCAATTACAAGATCACAGGAACTCTCACGAATGGGCAAATCGTTGTTAAGGCAAAAGAAGAGGGCACGATCCGCCTTCTGTTAAACGGCGTCACCGTAACTAACTCCGGTACTTCTCCCCTTTTTGTCGACTCTTCCGAAAAAGTGGTTTTGGTGCTGAACGCAGGAACAACCAATACCTTCACCGACGGCACCAGTTATTCCGATACGGATGAAGAACAAAATGCAGCCATCTACAGTCAGGCTTATCTTTCCGTTTACGGGACGGGGAAACTGGTCGTAGACGGGAACTACGCTGACGGGATTGGCGCCAAGGACGGGATGGTGATCAAGAGCGGCACCATCGAAGTGACCGCGGTTGATGACGGGATCAGGGGAAAAGACTACCTGCTGGTCCACGACGCCAATGTAACGGTGAACTGTGGCGGAGACGGTCTGAAATCGGACAACGAAACCGACGCCTCGCTCGGTTACGTGTATATTGAAGCCGGCTCGTTCAATGTCACCGCCGGTGCTGACGGTATCAGCGCGCAGACAGCCCTGGTCACCAAAGGAGGGCAATACACGGTTACCTCCGGGGGAGGCAGTTCGCGAACCGTTGCAGCCACGCTGTCGGCCAAAGCCATCAAGGCCGGAGGGGCCATTTCCCTGACCGGGATATCATTCAACCTGAGTACGGCCGAAGACGGCATCCATTCCGATACCGGCATTACGATCGACGGCGGGACCTACACGATCTCGGCCTCCGACGATGGCATCCATGCCACCTCCGATATCACCTTTGAAAGCGGTACTGTCAGCATTACCAAATCGGTAGAAGGAGTAGAAGGGAAACTGATCACCGTAAACAGCGGGAACGTCAGCGTGGTGTCCAGTGATGACGGTTTTAATGGCACTGCCGGGATGAAGAGCGAACAAAACGACGGAAGTTACATCTACATCAATGGCGGAACAATCGTGCTCAACAGCACCACAGGCGATGCACTCGACAGCAACGGCAGCATTGCCATGAAAAGCGGAACGGTGATCCTGCACGGTCCTAAGTCCCAGCCGGAGGTCGCGATCGACTGCAACGGCTCCTTCAACCTGTCGGGCGGAATCCTGATTGCCTCCGGACCCAGTTCGCAAATGTTCGAGGGACCCAGTTCATCCTCTTCACAAAAATCGGTCATGTTGGTATTCCGCTCGTCAAATGCGGCGTCAACGATCTTCAATCTACAGGACGGCAGCGGGAAATCGCTGGCCACCTTTAAACCGGCAAGGGCCTACAGCACGATGATCTTCTCGTCGTCCGAACTGGCTTCAGGACAAAGCTATTCTGTTTATACCGGAGGCACAGCAACAGGAAGCGAAGCCGGCGGACTGTACACCGGAGGTACCTACAGCGGAGGTACCCTGCGGAAAACGATCAGCATTTCAGGAACAATAACCAGTGCCACGATAAACTAACACGCCATGTATACTGATCTGGACGCAGAAATCCTGCAGAAGTTGAATCCGGACAACCGGGAGCTGATTAAAAACTTCACTCCTATTTCGCTGGCTGACATGGAACAGGTGAAATTAATGAACCGGTTCGACTCCAAATACCAGGTGCATGCCCGTTTGCTTCCCCTTTTGTTCAAGTTCCTGAGCCCGGACTACTTTATTCTGGAGATTGATGGAATAAGGGAACAAACCTACAGTACCATGTATTTTGACACCGTGTCGAACCGTTTTTACCTGGCTCATCACAACGGAAAACAAAACCGGATCAAGATCCGGAAACGGGAATATGAAAATTCCGGACTGATATTCCTGGAGATCAAGTCCAAATCGAATAAAGGAAAAACAAGCAAGATACGTGTCCCGGCCGACGCGTTCTCCCCGGTGCTGTCGGACAGGGAAAAGATCTTTATAAACAGTACCTGCGGGTACATGGCCGATGAACTTGTACTGAAATCGTTCAACCATTTTAGCCGGATTACACTGGTGAGCAAGCAGATGAACGAACGGTGCACCATCGATACGAACCTTATTTTTGAGAGTTTGCATACCTGTAGTACGGTAAGAGATTTGGCTATCATCGAACTGAAACAGGAATGTAACGGGAAGAACACCCGGCTGGCGGAATGGTTAAAAGCCAGCCGGGTTTATCCCGGAGGATTCAGCAAGTATTGCATTGGACGGGCGTTCAACGAGCCGCTGTTGAAACGGAACAATTTCAAACCAAAGATCCTGTCGCTGGAAAAATCCTGGCATAAAGCGGAGCCTGCCCCTGCAGTATGCTCCGGAACCGGGCGGGCTGTCCGGGGTCAGCCATCAACAGCCTTCTGAAAACCTCATGGCTCCGCCTGATTTACAGCCGGGAGGTCCTTCAATCAAGAACATCAAAATTAAAAAATATGGAAAACCAGATCATTCTGCCATTTCACTTCTTTCTTTCCCAAATCCGGATCTTTGATATCAAGCTGATCAATACCGAAGACTTCCTTCAGTTGATCTTCCGGTTCGGATTAAACCTGCTGATCACGTTCATCATCGTTTATATGCTGTACGCAAAAAAAAGCAGGAGGAAAGATTTCATTTTTAGCTATTTCGCAATCAGCGTAACCGTTTTCACCCTTTGCTTTCTCCTCGAGAGCGTGAAGCTGGAACTGGGCTTTGCCCTGGGGTTGTTTGCCATTTTCGGCATCATCCGTTACCGCACCGACGCAATCCCCATCAAGGAAATGACCTACCTGTTCGTGGTCATCGGAATCTCCGTGATCAACGCGCTTTCGAATAAAAAAGTAAGCTATGTGGAACTGCTGTTCACCAACATGATCATCGTCACAACCATGTGGGCCCTGGAAAAGATCCTGAACCTGCGCCAGGAGGAGCTGCTGATGGTAACCTATG
Organism: uncultured Prolixibacteraceae bacterium; assembly: GCA_964584045.1. GTDB lineage: Bacteria > Bacteroidota > Bacteroidia > Bacteroidales > Prolixibacteraceae > JBCFBK01. The sequence goes on from CAZOYZ010000377.1 coordinate 4,255, forward strand.
AAAAAGTCGAAAACCTGCACACCATCAAAAAGGAAGATCTGATCAGGGATCTGGAAGAACGAACCGGACTCCGTATCAAACGCATAGAAATCCAGGAAATCAATTTTCTCAGGGACATAGCAAAGATCAATGTATATCATGATGTGACAGGGAACGGAAATTCAAAAAAACACAAACAGCTATGAGAAAAAGTATCCTGTTATTGATCTTCATGACGGTTTTAATTACCGTCACCCAGGCTCAGCAAACCTGGATCGACACCGAAATCTCGAAAGAGGCGGGAAAAAAGCTGGAGTTTTTTATCGCTCCGCAAATCCGGTTTGACGAAGGATTCTCGACCGACGAATATTTTCTGGATGCCGGAATGGAATACAAGCTGCACAAGCACCTCAGGCTTGGAACCCAATACCGGTTAGGGAACAAGATGACCAAAAATAACGAAGCGGAAGGTTTCGGCCGCTTCGCGATCGACGCCAAAACCGGTTTTAAATGGAATAATTTTGAGCCCGGGTTTCGTCTCCGTTTCACCAACAGCGATGATTTTGCAGACGATGAAAAGAAAAACTATCTCCGTTACAGGTTCGGGCTGGAATACCATTGGAAAACCTGGAACCTGAAACCGTATGCCGCTTTCGAAGTTTATCAGAATCTCACAGAAAGCGACTTTGACAAACGAAAGTATGAAGCCGGGGTCATGTACAAGATCTGCAAACATCACCAGATTGGCAGCTACTGGCGGGTCAACGAAAATCTGAATAAAAACAAGTCGGAAGCCGTTATTGGTATCAGCTACAAATTGAATCTGTAACTTTACGGTGAAAGAACATTATTTTGTATGTTTTGTGTAAAAAGTCCGTGCTTGTTTTAGGGTAAACGGCTGTTTGGCTGTATTCAAGTAAAAAAACATATTCAACTAATTACAGAAGATTTGAATCCCGGAATTGAAAAAGAAGAGTTTGCCAGTCTGTTCAGGCAATTCTATAAGCCGGTGAAAAATTTCATCTATTACAAAACCGGCGATATTGATCTGGCCGACGATATTGCCCAGGATGCGTTCCTGAAAGTCTGGGAAATCCGGAAAGATATCCGGATGGCAACTGTGCGCTCGTTGCTTTATACCATTGCCGGTAACTTGTGTAAAAACAGATTCGATCATCAGCAGGTCGTTTTGGAATTTTCCGGCAGGTTTGCATGCAGCGAAACGCCCGCTTCCCCCGCCACATCCTGAATTCCGGCCCGTTTGCCTTTTG
>CAZOYZ010000378.1:0-5492 GCA_964584045.1 uncultured Prolixibacteraceae bacterium
TATTCCTTTTTAAACTCAACCAGAAGCTGAAACATGTGGCTCCATGGTACCGGATCTTTACGGACCACATGCCAATGAAAGCCTATCTTGTTCAATAGCTCCGTCTGTTCTTCGGTGAGTTCATATACTTTGCGCCGTGTTCTGGAAACCCAGTGGCCTAACCGGGGATTTTCGTTCCAGTAATAGGGAATCCGGGTATGTCCGTATTTTTCCTTAAACCGGACAAGCTGATTGTACATTTTCATCCAGTATGATTCGTGGATATTCCAGGCGAATCCGATCCGCTCAAGCTTTCTGATCTTCCAGGCCGCGATCTTACCTGTTTGTTTTTCTCTTCTTTGGATGCATGTCCAACGTTCCAGAGGCCAATCGATACGCACGGAGACTTGAATTTCACCGTATTTCTTTTTGTACGCTTTCAGCCTTTCGTAATTTCTTTCCCACTGCTGATCGTATTTCTTTAGTTGAAGTTTCCAGGCCTGGTGACTCCAAATAAATCCCATGTCGTCCAGCCTTTTCTTTTTTTCAGGATCGAGTTTTCCTTTTTTTGCCAGTGTTCTTTGTGTATTCACCCAGGTACCCAGCGAAGGGTTTTTCTTCCAGTTTACCGGCACCTGACAATCACCATAGTGCTTTTTGTATTGTTCAAGTTGTTCAAATTTTTCCTGCCACCATTCTTCCTGTAACACCGTGCAATCCCAAATGAAACCAATTTCGTTAAGTTTTTGTTCACGGTTTGCAGGCAACCTGCCTTTTGTTTTTAAAGTTCGCTGCCGGTCTACCCACCCTGCCAAATGCTGATCAGGATAGGTCAGAGGAACTTTGCAATGGCCATATTCATTTTTAAACCTGACGAGGCTGTTAAATTTGTCGTCCCACTGGTTTTCGTACACCTCCCTGAAATTCCATACAAACCCCATCGCATCCAGTTTCTCTTTGCGGTTTTTTTTCATGTTCCCTTCTGTAATTCTGCGCCGCTGAACAGATACCCAGGAACTTAGCAGTCGGTTTATCTTCCATTTCTGTGGTACGTTGCAATGCCCATGTGTCTGGTAAAAATCTTTTAGCTGAAGATACATCTCATACCATCTCCATTCACGGAGGTCTTTAAATTCCCAATGAACACCAAGAGAATCAAGCCTGGCGATCTGATCCTCGCTTAAGGCGCCCTTATTCCTCACCTGGGTGACCAACCATTCATGCAACGACGCATACTGCGGATCGGTGGCAGGCACATGCGCATGTCCATACCTGGCAAAAAACCGTTCCAGAGCCTCAAATTGTTCATACCAGTAATAGACATGATCAATAGAAAAATCAAAGCCTATCGCTTTTAATTTATCTCTGAATTCCTTTGGCAACTGGTGTTTTGCCCTTTTCTGGATCAGTATCCATTTAACCAAATCCTGATTCTCCCGACTGTCGGGCAAAACGTTACAATGACCATGTGCCTGCTGAAACTGGATTAATTTACCATAAAAATGATACCATTTATCGATTGCTTCTTCTGATAAAACCATAGACTATAGTAATCGTTTCTTCATTACTGTTCACGTGAATAGTTATGTAAAAATAATGATGTAAAAGTATCAAATAAACAAATATGCCCAAAGAATTCAACGTAGAATGCAGACCCATACGTTTTATTTTTTTAGATTTTTAACAAATGACGAAATTTTGAGGCGTTTCCCTGATCCTTTTTCTATGATATCGATTAAAATGCACTTTCTCCTTAGTTATCATTTTCCTGTTGTGCGTATCTATATAGATCTAGCAGCAATCGTATCGGCTTCTTTAGTCCGAAGGGGTGGGGTTCAGGGAAAAATGGTTAAATGATCGAACAAATTTTAAAAAAATTTATGGGAACACAGTTAAACAGGAGAGCTTTCATTAAAGGCTCAGCTCTTGCTGGTATGGCAGGGATGGTTGCAACGAAATCTGTTGCAGGAGTTTTTTCTTCAGAGATCCCGTCCGGGACAAGTGAATCTCCTAAAAACAAATTAGCTTATAACAAGGATGGAAAGTTTAAAATTTTACAGTTCACCGATACGCATTATGTTGCAGGCGATCCCCGGTCTGAACGGGCGCTGACGAACGTGAATCAAATGCTGGACCTGGAAAAGCCGGACCTGGTGATCCATACCGGCGATATCGTTTTTGGAAAGCCGGCAGAAGATTCAGTGCGCCAGATCCTGGAGCCCATGGCAAAACGAAAGATCCCATTTGCCGTCGCCTTTGGTAATCACGACGAAGAATACGATAAAACACGCGAGGAAATGCTGGACATTGTCATGACAATCCCCGGCAACCTGAATATAAAAACCGAGGGGATTTACGGGGTCACCAACTCGGTAATCACACTTTCCACGTCAAAAGGCGACAAAATAAGCCGGGTATTTTATATCCTGGATTCGAACCGGGGAGCAACCATCGAAGATATTCCCAAGACGTACGGCCATATTCACTTTGACCAGATTGCCTGGTACAGGAAGCAGAGCGAAGCATTTACAAAGATGAACGGGGGGACACCCATTCCCTCACTCGCGTTCTTTCATATCCCGCTTCCCGAACACAAAGAAGCTTCGCGTGACGATGAGAACGGGAGAATGATCGGAACGCGCGGGGAAAATGTCGCTTCTCCAAAAATCAATTCCGGGATGTTTGTTTCCATGAAAGAAATGAAAGATGTTCAGGCTGTTTTTGTAGGCCATGATCACAACAGTGACTTCGCGACCTACTGGAACAAAATGTTTTTTATTTACGGGCGCTTCAGCGGATGCGACACGGTATACAACGATTTAAAACCAAACGGTGCCAGGGTTATCGAACTAACCGAGGGCAATGAAGGATTCCGTTCCTGGATCCGTTTGTTTGGCGGCGAAATTATTCAGAATTTGCAATACCCTGACAACTTTATAAAGTTTTAAAATAGCAGGTAGTCTCTTTTACCAATGGGCCATCAAATAAAACCTTCACAGGCAGCACAACGGCTGCTTTCCTGGTTACGTGGCACGGATTTGACATGTTTTGGATCACCGGGGGAGGAACCATCATCAGCTCGTTGGCTGTCTGGGCGTCGCCTGGTATGAAAAAAGTCTTTTTTTGCGGGTTTGAAAACAATACGGATAAAATCATGAGTTTAAAAAGAACATTTATTTCGGGTATCGGATTGGTTTTAAGCTGCTTCCTGTTGGTCACATCAACACTAGAGGCAGCGGGCGTTGTTCCTGAAAGTTCCGGCCAAGGATTCACGGATGCGGGTGCATTTGGATTCTCCGCCCATGCGGGCGGAATTGAAAACGCAAGAGCGTTGCAAAAAGCAATCGATCAGGGAGGAACAATTGTCGTTTCCCAGCCGGGGATTTATAAGATCGCTTCCACCCTTTATATCGGGAGTAACACCAGTTTACTGTTCGGAAATGGTGTTTCCCTGAAAAAAGTGGATGAAGCGGGATCATTTGCCCAGCTTATTATTAACAAAGGGGCTTTAACCAAAACACATGATGAGCATATTGCGGTAGAGGGATTGCATGTCATGGTGAACGGTGTGGATAATTGTTCCGATCTTGTTTTGGGATTACGCGGCGTTTTGGGCTTTTCTTATGTAAAGGACTTAAGAGTCAAGGGGTTGCGTTGTTACGATCTGACGGGCTGTCAGTATTGCCTTCAGGTCAGCAGATTTGAAGACGTGATTATCGAAGACGTGATCATAAAAGGACAAAAAGACGGGATCCATTTTGGCCCCGGTAAAAGATTTACAATCAGAGACGCTGTATTTCAGACTTTTGATGATGCCATAGCGCTTAACGCGCAGGATTACTCCACGTCAAACCCGGAAATGGGATGGATTGAAGATGGCTTGATCGAGAATTGCTATGATCTGATTCAGGAAAAAACAGTGGGATTTTTTTGCCGGATGCTGGGAGGCAGCTGGATCGACTGGAAGAAGGGAATGAAAGTGCAGCAATCGGATGCCGTGGTTTCAAACGGCCGCTTGTACCGGGTGAAAATGCCGCCTGACGGAACACTTTATGAATCGGTAACCAGGCCCGATTTTGCAAGCGGCTCAAAAGTGCTTGACGGGATCACCTGGGTCATGACACAGGAAGAGATCTCCTATACGGCCGGGGTCAGAAACGTTACCTTCCGGGATATCCAATTGGAGAAACCAAGAGTCCCGTTTTGTATCCAGATCGATATGAGTGAATACAACCGTTCCTACTATCCAGGTGCAGAAGTGCCGGTTCAGGAGAACATCGTCCTCGACAATGTGAAGGTCTTGTACGATAAAAATATCCCCCTGGTGCAGGTATCGTCTCCTGTAAACAGGATCACCATTACCAATTCCAGGCTCCGGAACAAAGGGTTCAGGTTTACCGGGAATGAGGCATTTGTTGATTATCTGAGAGACAATATTATTCCTGATTATTATAAGACGAGCATTCATATCCACGGTTGTATTTTCGAGCACGACGGGGAGATGATCCTGATCGATAACACGGCAAAAGGAAAAAAAATTGAGCTGAAAACATCATCCAACCTGGAGGCGGGAGAAAACTTTTCGGCTAAAATCAACACGGGTGAGGGAAACATACAGGTCGAGTCTGATTTAACGGGACTAAAGTGATCCTAAAGAACAAATACAGAAGACCAGCCACCGGCTGTTGTTTATCCCGGCAGTTCCTGTGATAAAGGACTTGATTATAGAAATTTTTTAACTATTTTTCGGAGATGCAGCATGCTTCGTAGCCGGACTGACAGACAGAACGAATTACTGAAAACAATTTAAGTGAGTATCATGAAAAATGGTTTATTCTTATTGTTCTTGATTGGCCTAAGCCAGAGTGTGAACGCGCAGGTGGAGTTTAGTTCACACAGAGGTTCTTCTCTTCATGCTCCCGAAAATACCAAAGCGTCGGTGGCACTTGCCTGGGAGCAGGGAGCTGATGCCGTAGAAATCGATATCCATCTGTCAAAGGATAACAGGTTGATGGTGATTCATGATTCGAATACGAAACGAACCTCCGGGAAAGACTATCGTGTGGAAGACACCCTTTCCGACACGTTAAGAATGCTGGATGTAGGTAGTTTCAAGGGCGAGAAATATAAAAATGAAAGAATACCTTTCCTTGAAGAAATCCTCGGGATGATACCTCCTTCAAAAACGTTGTATATCGAATTGAAATGCGGTACGGAAGGACTTCCCTTCCTTCAGAAGGTGATCAATGAAAGCTCCACGAAAGGCAATCCGGCGATTATTTGCTTTGATTATGATTTGATCGTCGCTGCGAAGAAGATGTTCCCCAACACGAGTTGCCATTACCTGATCGGGAAGGAAGAGGGGTTGAAAGAAAACATCAAAAAGGCATCTTTGAACGGGATAGACGCCATAGATCTGAACCATTCGCTGATCACTCAGGAGATTGTTGACTACACACACAGCCTGTCCATGGGAATAAACGCGTGGACCGTCGATGATCCCCGCGATGCAA
>CAZOYZ010000379.1:0-470 GCA_964584045.1 uncultured Prolixibacteraceae bacterium
CCCGATCTGAATGGAACCGACCTGTTCCAGCGTTTGCAGGCCGGAAAGGTCACTGCCTGAAAAAGTCGGGTGAATGATCAGATCGGATTCGATGATTTTTAATCCTGACAAAGAGGCCAGTGACGAAATGGAATCTTCAGCACTTTCTCCCGTTAACTTGCCAATGGTGAGGCTTCCCCTGATCTCGCTGATGCCGAGGGCGGCGAAGGCTTCTACTTCGTCCTGCGTCAGCAGGCTGATATTCTCCTCGCTGAACGCATTGCTCCGCGTTACGGAGTAGGCATAGGTTTTTTTCGTCCCGTTATACGAACTTATCGTGAAGCTCTGTGCCTGATCCCAGTTGGTAATCGTAGAGGGATCCGGATCGATAGACGCATTTTCGCTGATGACGACGGTGGCTGTGGCCCCTTCCAGCGACAGGTTTTCGGGAGCGGTCAAAACAATACTCCCCTCCGAGATGACTCCCTGGA
>CAZOYZ010000379.1:480-3366 GCA_964584045.1 uncultured Prolixibacteraceae bacterium
TTCCCTGCTGTTCGAGCCGGAAGGAAGAAATGTAGCCGTCGGTCCCGTCAAACGGGCTGTCGTCTTCACAGCCGGCGATCAGGATACCCGTCAGCAAAAGCCATGGACAGAGATTGATTTTTCTGAGTTTTATATTTTTCATTTGTACATTTTTTAAGGTAATATGGAACTCCATATGTTGTCCGGCATCCGGCTATGGTTTTACCCATTGTCCCGCTGCCAGTTCTTCATAGGTCGGATTATAAGCATTCCCGGATGCCGACCATCCGGAAGCGGTGAACGACGATAAGGCTTTTTTCAGTCCTTCATAAGAGACCAGCACCGATTGTTTGGTTATTTCGATGCCGTGTACACTCGTCAGGGCAGAAAATCCGTCGAGACCGGTCATCTTTGTGTTCACATACGAAGAACTCCCCGAATAAGCATACAAAGCCAGCGTGCCTCCGATTGTTTCCAGCGAGGGGAACAAGGCGGAAGTCAGGCTCCTGGTATCGTAGCCGGTCGACAGCTTAAAGGATCCGCCGACTGATTCCAGCGCCGGAAAACTCAGTGTGGACACCGAGGTCGAAAGAATTTGCACGTCGAAGTTGCCGGCGATCGTTTTCAGGGACGGAATTTCTACCGTTTGGTCGGTCACGCGGTTTAAATGATTGATGATAAAATCACCACCCACCTCTTCCAGGTCGGGCATCCGGAACTGAGTCGGATCTCCGTTGGGCAAATGAAAGCCTTTTTTTATTTTCCTGATCCCTTTCACATTTACAAGGGGCATGGATGAATAGACATACCCGCCAAATGAAAGCGAGTCGACCGTGCTGAACCCTTCGAGCTCAGGGAAAGTCGCGGTTTTTCCGGTAGGAAGGCTACTGGTTTCAATGGTCAGGGTGCCGGCGAATTCATCGTCTCCGATCACTTTCATATTGATCAGGGCGCCTCCCAGCGCCAGTTCTCCCACATCAAGGCCTTTTATGTTGATTTCCTCCGGAGGCGTCGTGTCATAGTAACTCAGGTAAAGTTTTCCCACGTGTTTCAGCTTTGGAGGAACAGAAAAAGAAGTCAATTTTGAGAACTTGATGATCGAGAATGCTCCTCCCACCGATACAAGCGATTTAAAGCCGTCGAGGTTCGCGAGAGGGAGGAATTGCATATACAGGTCGTTCGTCACTTCCGTCAGCGAGGGAAATTCCAGTACCAGCATACTTTTACCGTAAATTTTCAGTCCTGTAGCTTTTTCCAGTTTGGGAAAGCTCAACTCGGTGAGGGTATTCCCGTCAGGCACAGTCAGTATTCCGTTGATCTGTTTTAAGTTGGGGCAATAAATATATTTCAGGCTGCTAAGGGCAAGCATGTAGAAATCGCCGGTTGTTTCCAGTTCGGGTAAATCGAGGCTAAGGGCTTTGGTAAAGCGGGCGATGTTAAGGCTTCCGGCTTCCTTTAAGGCCGGGAGGGATATTTCGGTAATCTCCCCCATGTTATAGGAATGCAAAAGGCTCAACTGGCCTCCCACCGATTTCAGGTTTGCAAAGTGAGCCGTGCTTAAGGGGCAGTCGACCGTCAAACTGTTCATCCCCACGGCCAGTTCGGGAAATCTGACGGCGGTGATCGAATCGCTTTTGACCGAAATGCTGCCTGCCGTTACCAGTCGTGGAAATTCAATCGTTTTGAGGTTCCTGTTCGATTCGATGTTGATTTCTCCCCCGACAGCTTCCAGCGCGTCGAAGCCGACAAATTCGCTGCCCGCATAGGTCGGATTAATGATTACGGAATAGGCCACTGTTTTCAGTTGATATAAAGCAGTCAGCGAAGTGATCGAATCGGTTCCGGCTTTCCTTCCGATAACCAGGTTCCCCCTGATTGACGTAATTCCCTGTTCGCCAAAAGCATCCACTTCTTCCTGCGTCGAAAGGACCACGGTGCCTTCGGCATCGATGCTGTTCCTGTTTACCGTGTAACGATATGTTTTTCGCATTCCGTTCCAGGAAGTTACTGTAAACAGCATTTCTTCATCCCATTTGGTAACCGCGGCAGGATCCGGGATGATCGATGCCTGTTCGCTTAACGTACAAATGACCGTTGCCCCGTTTAATGACAGGTTTTCGGGAACAGTAACAATGATGCTGTCGCCGTAAAAGGAGGCATGATATGTAGTTCCGTCCTGTTTCAGGCTGAAGCTCGTGATAAAATTATCCTGTCCTGTAAACAGGTCGTCATCGTCCTGGCATCCGGTCAGGAGAAGTACAACGCATATCCCGGTCAGAAAAGATTTGATAGAGAAAGTATTCATCTTGATGGTTATTTTTCTTGATATTATTTAATGTGATAATCATAGGGAATGCCCGGTTCGCAAGAGATTTCTCCGACCGCGGCCCCTTTCCCGGTCATGGCCGTGTGTACTTTCACAAAATCGATGTATTCCAGGTTCGCTGCGCTGCCGTCTGCCTGGATGGCATGGCTGATGTCGAACAGGGCATTGTCGGGTACGCCGGGGCCATAGTTGTCGACATATCCCCAATCATATCCGGGACTGGTTTCCAGTTCACCGATGGTCATCGTGGATCCCAGGCAAGTTCCGCAAAGGGTGTAGGAGTCTTCCTGGATGAACATCGGGAAATAGTAATCCTGCGTATGATAGCCGTTAATGTCGACCGAATTGATCCTCCCCACGTTGTCGGTCCACAGTACGTTTTCCCTTGGAGCTTTCGGCTTGTAATAGGTGATCGCGTAACGTTGTTTGGTTTCGGATTTTCCGGTCTCGCTGCCTTTCAGTTCATACCAGGTATCGTTGGGTTGACCGTCGCCGTTTTCATCCTGCATCACCCATACAATACCCGGTTCCGACCAGCCCGCAAATGCATTCCCGGAGATGTGAAGATCGGCTCCGTCTTC
>CAZOYZ010000379.1:3376-5488 GCA_964584045.1 uncultured Prolixibacteraceae bacterium
TATGGTCAAAGCCGGCAATAAAATAGCCTCCGTAAGCCCCGATCATCCCGACCGACAGGGAAGCCTGCAGGCTTTGCCGGACTCCTTCCATCGTGGTTCCCTTCTGGTAATTGATAAACTGGCCTGGCGCCGGAACATACTCATACAGGTAATTCATTTGTGCGGAGCTGCTTCCGGTAACCTGCCGGTAGTAAGCGCCCTCGGCATCCACACATTCGACAGTTGCCGTTGCGCTGGCCGTGGTTGAGCCTTCCGTGCCGGTCACCGTGACCGTGTAAATCCCTTTGGCTGTCGGGGTGAAGGTCAGGTATTCGGTCGTTGCGCTTTGCGCGACGCCGTCTACCGTCCAGCTAAAGGTCGTATTGTCGCTCAGGTTGCAAATGACGGGCGCTATCACCAGACTCTTTCCAAGCGGAACACTGAAACGCCTGATGACCGATTGGATCGACTTCAGCCGGTATCGACCGTCATCAAAGAAAAGTTCCGGAACGGGCGAAGGTAATACATTGACAGAGATCGTTTTTAGATCCATCCCGTCTTCGTTAACCACTTTTAACGTCAACGCGTAAGTCCCGATCTCTGCCTTGTTAAAAATATAACTTTCTGACTCTCCGACGACTTCGCCGTTCAGTCGCCACACGTAGGAAGCGTCGTCGTTGTTCAGCACTGCCGACGGCGTTATTTCAAGGTCTTCGCCGGTGTAAGCGGCAAAGGTCGATCCGATCGTTATTTCCGGCGGAAGCTTGTCGCACGCGGTTACCTTTACCTGCTTTTCGAGCGAGCCGTTATCGGCATCGACCCTGAAGGTGAGAAAATATTCGCCGGTTTTTTCGGCGTAAAACGTGTAAATCGTGTCGGTTGAAAGAATGACGCCATCCATCTTCCAGAAATATACCGGGTTTACGACCTGGTTGATGCTGGCTTTCAGGGTAATCTCTTTCCCTGCCTTTACCTTGTATTCGGCGGCGGAAAATTCAATGGTCGGCGTACCGACATCGGTCACGTCGTCATCATCCGAACAGGACGGGAGGAACATGGTCAAAATCCCTGACAGGAACAGGATTTTCATTTTGTAAAAGGCTTTCTTTTTTTTCATAATGGTTAAGAGTTATGTATCTGTTGCGTTTGTAAACGGGGAATTTTTTTCAGCGACAGTTCAAACAGCCCAAAAAGGAGTCCGCTGTATAATAAGTCGCCCAACAGAGTATTCTTCAGAAAGGGTATTCCGGCAGTATAACAGGACAGCAAGCCGCTGAAGGAATGCGGGTACATACCTGACGAGAGCCACACCCCGAAATTTGAGATCAGAAAGAAAATAACGGAGGCTCCCAAAGCTGCTGCAACTACATTGACGATACTGATCTTTTTCAGGATAGAATTCCCGAAAGCAACAATGATCAGGAAAGCGCCGTAAGTAAAGACCGAACCGCTGTAGAACCAGACGAAACGATCAAAATATTGACTGTACAAGATGTTGTTGACAGCCAGATCGCTGATCCACATTGATACGACCGGAATCAGGTATGCCATTGAACGCCTGCCGTAGTACGCAGCCCCGAACAATGCCATTCCTCCGAGGGGTGAGAAATTGGGTGGATGAGGCAACAAGCGGCTCGCTGCAGCCAGCAGGATCAGCAGGGTAACGACACTGAACCGTAAGTTAAATGGATGTTCTTTCATAAAATTATCACATTTGGTTATTTTCATTTTGGTCAGGATCTTCCAGCTTTTTCGTGGTGAAAACGATATGTGCGGGAATGTCGCCGGTAGTTACCTGCCACTTCTTTTTTCCATCCGGTGTAAAACAGTAAAGTGTACCCGGTGTGACATAGTCGCCGGCATCAGTGATCAGTATTTCCCGGGTTTGAGGGTTGACGGCAATCCCGTACGGAACTTCAATTTCATCGTTTGTTCCGTCGGTAATGAAATTTTTAGATACCACTGTTTGTGTTTTTGTATTGACAATGGCGTAAGAAATGGTGTTCGTGTTCGAAACATAGTTCCATTCAGCGCTGTAGACATACAGGGAATCGCCGCAAATGGTAATTTCGCTGGCCGGCAGGTTCAGTACTTTCGTGACCATATCGGTATTCGGATCAAGAATATAGGTTT
>CAZOYZ010000380.1:0-3421 GCA_964584045.1 uncultured Prolixibacteraceae bacterium
GTTGATTCGTTTCTAAAAAGTTAAGATATCTCCCGTTTTTAACAAGCGAAGATGAAAACTGCCTGCAAATTCCATAAGTGCCGGAAAGGCTGTGCAGTGAGACGGAAAAACATGTTTAACGCCATTTTCCTTCAGATAACGAACGGTTTCTATGGTCTGCCGGTCCTGCTTTTCCAGATGAAATCCACCCATGACGCCACACAGTCTGTCTTCGCCGGTTACCTTCCTGGCATGTTCCAGGGTATTGACAACTCCGGCATGTCCGCAGCCCGTGATCACAAACAGCCCGTCATTCATCAAAAGCGCAACAGCACTGTCATCCTTCACAAAGTCGGGCGTCCCGTCTTCCAACGAAAAAGGCGTCTCTTGCGATTCAGAATCTGTAATCCGGGGAATCTCTCCCAGGAAAATAATCCTGTCGCTAACCTGGTATGGCCCTTCGCTCGTAATCAGTTCAAACCGTTCGGCTATTTCCGTGCGGCTCTTTTTCAAACCGATATACCGATGATCGCTTGCCCTGTACCTTTTCTCAAAACAGCCCGGATGGCAAAGCAATTTGCCTCCGGGAAGATATTCCAAACCGTTCCCGTGATCAAAATGCCCGTGACTAAGGATGATCATATGGATATTGACCACATCCGCTCCCATCATGGAAGCATTCTCCAAAAACAAACTGCTTTGTCCGGTATCAAATAACAGCCGTACCCCGTCATGTTCAATCAGGTAGGAAAGCCCATGCTCTGCCCTGGTGCTTCCCCCCGGATAATTGTCGGTGAGAATTGAAATAACCATTGTGCTTTTCTGACAAAAATAATCCAAATAATATCTTCGGTTCATTTATTTCTGAATTTGCAAATAAAAAAAGATACCATTACCTTTAAGTTATGGCGGACGGCGATAACAAAGACTAAACAGGGACAATGAACAGAGGGAAAATACTTGTGATCGATGATGAAAATCAACTGCGTAAAGCTCTTTCCAGGATCATTGAGCTTGAAGGTTATGAGGTTTTCCAAAGTGAAAATGGAGCCGGAGGATTGAAGATCCTTGAAAAAGAAAAGGATATTCTTTTGGTCATTTGCGACGTTAAACTGCCTGATATGAACGGGATGATCATTCTTTCCACCATCAGACAGAAATACCCGCATCTTGAAGTTATCCTGCTGACTGCTTACGGTACAATCCACGATGGCGTACAGGCGATGAAACAGGGAGCTTTTGACTATATCACCAAAGGCGACGGAGACGAGCAAATCATAATCGGCATCGAAAAGGCTGTCGAAAAAGCCAAATTACAAAAAAGGATCTTTGAGCTGGAAAACAAGCTGGAAACCCGTTATAGCTTTGACCGGATCATCGGACAATCAAAGATGATGAAAGATACGATCGATTTGGCACGAAAAGTCGCTCCCACCGATTCGACAGTTTTGCTTGAAGGTGAAACCGGTACCGGAAAGGAACTCTTTGCCCAATCCATTCATAACGGGAGTCCGCGTAAAAACAAGCCCTTTATTGCCGTTAACTGCAGTGCCCTCCCAAGAGAACTACTTGAATCAGAGATTTTCGGATACAGGAAAGGAGCGTTTACAGGTGCTGTCGCTGATAAAAAAGGGCTGTTTGAGGAGGCCCATGAAGGTACCCTCTTTTTGGATGAAATCGGGGAGATGCATCCTGATTTACAGACGAAATTGTTGCGGGTACTGGAAGATCAGACCTTCACCAGAATCGGAGACAACAAATTTATACGGGTAAATGTCCGGATCATCGCAGCAACCAACCGGGACCTGTTAAAAGAAATCGCAGCCAATAATTTCAGACATGATCTGTACTACCGTCTGTCGGTATTGAAAATCCATATTCCGGCCTTGCGCGAAAGGAAGGAAGACATTCCGGAACTGATCAATTATTTCAGCCGGATTTATGCAGGCAAAACAAAAAAGAAAATCAAGGGAGCGTCGCCGGCATTTCTGCAAAAGTTAGATACTTTTGACTGGCCCGGCAATACCCGTGAACTAAAAAACATCGTTGAAAGAGCGGTTATCCTGGCTGACACTGAAGAGTTAATCCCAGACCTGTTACCATCCGAAATTCAATATCCCGACTCTGGCAATGCCTTACCAAAAGAGTATGACACCCTGGAAAGTATAGAGAAATCGCATATTCTCCGTATGCTGAAGCATACAGGCGGAAATAAAACGAAAGCGGCCGAAAAATTGGGGATAGCCATCCCCACACTTTACAGGAAACTGGAACAATACGGTCTTCAGGATCTTTCCTAATAAAATGTAATCCTCCCATAACGAAATGTAACGGATTTTGTTAAAGCGCCATAAACTGCCGCTCCTCTTCCTATAGCTTATATTATTTATTTCTAAATACTTATAGTCTATGAAATGCCGTTTGTCCAATCTGGCATGAAATTGGAGTAACTTACAGGATTTTTCGTTGATCTGATTTTTTCATGATGATACGCATCAGTTTAAGAAAGAGGCTGTCTGCCGGGTTTGGCTTTTTAATGATCATGGTGATTTTCCTATGGATCACAGGTACCTATTTTATCTATGATCTGTCAAACCGGTCGGCGACGATGCTGAAGGAAAATTATCAGACTGTCGAATCAGCAAAATTTCTGATCCAATCCATTGACGAAATAAAAAATGAACAGCTTACAGGGCTTATAAAAGGAAACGGTCACCAGAAAAATCGTCTGTTCGACGCCAATCTTACCACGTTTTCCAGGAGCCTGGACGCGGTCAAAAATAACATTACCGAAGAAGGAGAATCCGAGCTGGTAAAAAAGCTGGAGGACAGTTTTCATGTTTATCTTTCCACCTATGATTCGTTAAAAGAAAGCAACTCAATAACGCCTGAGTCGCTTCATCATTTAATAGCTGCTTACAGTACGGTAAGAGATCATATCATCCAATTATGGGACCTGAACATGAACGCCATCAGCTATAAAAATAGCCTGGTAAAAAACACTTCCCATCGTGCTTTTGTGATCATGTCACTGATCGGGTTAATGTGTTTTATTATCTCTGCTCTTTTCTTTTTCCGGTATCCGGGCTACATTTCAAGACCCGTCACACAGCTTACTCAGGGAATTAAGGAAATTGCCAACCGCAATTATGAAAAAAGGCTTCAGTTTAAGTCGCATGACGAACTGGGAGAACTGGCACAGGCTTTCAACCTGATGGCTGCAAAACTTGATGAATACGAACACAGCAACCTTTCAAAGCTGCTGTTGGAGAAAAAAAGGATCGATACCATCATCAATAATATGAAAGATGCGATTATCGGTCTTGATGAATCCGGGAAAATCATTTTTGCCAATACAGTCGCATGTGATATCCTTCGCATGAGTTCTTCAGAACTTACCGGTTATTATTCCAGGGACCTGCTGCAACGGAGTGAAACCTTC
>CAZOYZ010000380.1:3521-5477 GCA_964584045.1 uncultured Prolixibacteraceae bacterium
AAGACCCCGATCTCTTCACTGCGACTGAACCTGAGGCTGCTGGACGACCGCAGGATCGGTGAACTGAATGAGGAGCAAAAGGATATCGTCAGGGCATTAAAGGAAGAAACCCATAAAATGTCAAGTATAACCTCTGAGTTGCTTGATCTTGCCCAGGTTGAAACAGGTAATATCCCATTAAATTTTCAACCGGTGGCTCCTTCAGACATCATCAGGTATGTAAAGAACCCTGCTCTTAATCAGGCGAGGAATAAGCAAATCCAAATTGACTTTATCGTTCCGGATCCTCTGCCTGAGATTTACTGTGATTCGGAAAAGACGGCCTGGGTCTTACTCAATATGCTGAACAATGCCATCCAGTACTCACCCATAGGATCATCCATCGAGGTTAACGTGAAACAAGCAAAAGACTCTGTCCGCTTTATGGTACACGACTTTGGAAAGGGAATCGAGGAACAATACCTGCAGCAGATCTTTGAGAAATATTTCCGGGTACCGGATTCAGGGCAAAAAGGAACCGGACTGGGACTGGCTATATCCAAGGAATTTATTACCAAACAACACGGCAACATCTGGGTAGAAAGTACTCCGGGAATAGGAAGTAAATTCTTTTTTGAACTGCCTTTATACCGGAGTTATCCGGAGAACAGGATAAAATCCTGACTCCGGACCGCTGGATTAAAACGAGACGACAATGAACCTGAAAGCTGTTTTTTATATCTTAAAACGCATCCTGCTAATTACGACGATCGCATTATGTACCTGTATTCCCGTTGCGGTCATCTTTCAGGAACCGGTTTCTCCTTTTGCAAATACGGCTGCATGTGCCGTTATTCTTTCAGCGTTGATTCACCTGTTCGTAAGATCCAGGACATTAGAAGCTTTTGATCGTCGCGAGGCTTATTTATCGGTCACCTTGTCGTGGCTGGTCATTTCACTGGTCGGATCCTTACCATACCTGTTGAGCGGGTCAATTCCACATTTTGTCGATGCCCTGTTTGAATCGGTCTCCGGATTTTCCACGACAGGGTCTTCCATCCTGACCGATATTGAAGTTTTGCCAAAATCTGTTTTATTTTGGCGCAGTATGACCCACTGGATCGGGGGATTGGGAATTATCGTACTGGTAATCATCATAATGCCATCACTCAATATTGGAGGATATAATCTGTTTACACTTGAATCTTCGTTCCAGGAAAGGATCCACCCCCGCATTCAATCGATAGGGAAAAGGCTTTTATATATCTATCTTTTACTCACATTATTTGAGACCCTGCTGCTGCTGGCCGGAGGCATGAACCTTTTTGAAAGTGTTTGTCACTCGTTCGGGACGGTGGCCACAGGAGGATTTTCACCTAAAAATACCAGTATCGCAGGTTATTCGCCGTATATCCAGTATGTGATCACGATCTTTATGCTGCTGGCTGGGACGAATTTTGTGATCCACTATTACCTTGTAAAGAGGGAATTTACAAAAATCAGGCAAAATGAAGAATTGAAATTTTATCTATTCGTTGTTTTGCTTTCAGGATCAGTGATCACCGGGATACTGTATTTTCAGGCCGGACGAACATTTGAAGTGGCTTTTCGGGAATCATTTTTTCAGGTTGTATCAATTATCAGTTGCACCGGCTTTGCCACCGCCGATTATCTGCTTTGGCCGACGATGGGGTGGGTCATTATTTTCTTTCTCATGTTCTTTGGAGGGAGCACAGGATCGACGGCCGGCGGGATTAAAATGGCCAGACATCTCGTTGCTCTCAAAAATATCAACCTGGCTTTTCGTAAATTGATCACTCCCAATGCTATTTTGCCGCTTCGGTTAAACCATCAGGTATTGACCACTGAAAATAACAACAGCATCATGACCTTTATCCTATGGTATTTGGCACTGTTCATAGCCGGAAGCCTGCTTATGGTCTTTTTGGGTTCTGACGCGGCAACCGCGTCGAGTGC
>CAZOYZ010000381.1:0-5459 GCA_964584045.1 uncultured Prolixibacteraceae bacterium
TAATTTTCAGCACAGATCTCAAAAAAAGCCTGTTCCGCTTCACACGCGGGGCATTTTTGCGGAGGACGTTGTGATTCGTGCAGGAGTCCGCAAACACGGCACTTCCATATCACTTTCCCTTCACGTTCAAAGACCTTTCCTTCATCCAGGTTTTTATAAAGGGTGCGGTAACGTTCTTCATGGTGTTTTTCTATTTTCGCGATCGTCTTAAACACTACTCCGATATTTTTGAAGCCTTCTTCTTCTGCAACCCGGGCAAATTCCGGATAAAGCTCCGACCATTCCTCCCGTTCGCCCGCTGCCGCAGCCTCCAGATTTTGGAGCGTGTTGCCCACCTTCCCTGCGGGGTAACAGGCGGTAATTTCAATCATTCCACCCTCGAGAAAATTAAAGAAACGACTGGCATGTGCCTGCTCATTCAATGCCGTTTCTTCAAAAAGAGCAGCAATTTGTTCCAGTCCTTCCTCCCGCGCCTTTTTCGCAAAAAACTCATAGCGATTCTTTGCCTGCGATTCACCGGCAAAAGCCTTTAAAAGGTTTTGCTCCGTTTTTGTTCCTTTGATCGATCCCATCTTTCTTCTGATTTGAAGGTTACGTTATTTTGTTTTTTTGTATCACATCCGGATCCAATATAGATAAAGTTACTCATTTCTGAATATAGTTGTATAGGCAGGATGGTATTTAGAATAGTTAAAAATACCGCACCGGAATTAAGATCATTATGTCCGATTATTCATTTCTTAAAAAAAATTGCAACTTTGCAGTTTAAAAAAACAGGGAATGACAATTGAAGCCATACAACAGGATATTATAGAAGAATTTTCAGTTTATGAGGACTGGATGGACAAATACAGTTACCTGATCGAATTGGGGAATAAGCTGGAGCCGCTGGACCCCAAACTGAAGAATGATCAGCATTTGATTAAAGGCTGCCAGTCACGGGTATGGCTGGTTCCTGATTTCAGGGACGGGAAGATTTATTTTCAGGGTGAAAGCGATGCTGTTATCGTCAAAGGATTGGTTGCCCTGTTATTGAGGGTAGCCTCCGGACACACACCCAAAGAAATTATGGGAAGCGAATTGCATTTTGTCGATGATATCGGGTTAAAGCAACATTTGTCGCCTACCCGCTCCAACGGGCTGGTAGCCATGATCAAACAAATTAAACTTTACGCTGTTGCTTATGAAAGGATCGCAAGCTAGGAGGGATGAGGTATGGATGCACGAATAGATCAGATTATTGAAAAGCTGAAAGAGGTTTATGATCCGGAAATTCCGGTTAACATATATGATCTGGGATTGGTTTATAATGTGGATGTCGACGGAAATGATAAGGCAAGCATCGTGATGACCCTGACCGCTCCGGGGTGTCCGGTTGCTGATATGCTGGTTGACGATGTGAGACAGGCTGCTCTTTCGGTTGAAGGAGTAGGGGATGTCGAAGTCGATCTGACTTTTGAGCCGCCCTGGGACAAGTCGATGATGAGCGAAGAAGCGCGGCTTGAATTGGGATTTTTCTGAATTGTGCCGGGTATGATTCCCTTTTCCGTGCAACAGGAACCTCTCTGAAGATTCCTGAACAGACCGGATCTACGGGAAAGCTTCTTTTTATAATTTGGTGGATGTGAACATCAGGGAACAAAGCAAACGGATCAGGCAAAAGGCCATTGATATCGGTTTTCAGTCATGCGGCATTTCCCGTGCGGAATTTTTGGAGCACGAAAAGAACCGGCTGGAAAACTGGCTGGCGCGTGGGATGCACGGGGAAATGGGCTATATGAGCCGGAATTTGGAAAAACGGCTGGATCCCCGGTTATTGTTCGAAGGAGCCAGATCGGTCGTATCTGTTTTGCTGAATTATTATCCATCTCAAAAGCAAGCCGATCCGGAAGCTCCGGTACTATCCAAATATGCATACGGCAAAGACTATCATTTCGTCCTGAAGGAGAAACTCCGGGTATTACTTAGCTATATTCAGGAAGAAATCGCACCCTGCCGGGGGAGGGCCCTTACCGATTCGGCACCCGTGCTTGACAAGGCCTGGGCCGCTCGTGCCGGTCTGGGTTGGATCGGTAAAAATACCAACCTCATTTCCGTGGAACACGGCAGCTTCTTTTTTATCGGGGAACTGATCCTTGATCTGGAACTGGAACCCGATGAGAAAATGGTCAGTAACCATTGCGGAAACTGTACCCGATGTATGGATGCCTGTCCGACACAAGCCATTGTGGCGCCTTATGTGGTCGATGCCCGCAAATGCATTTCCTACCAGACGATTGAACTGAAGGGAGAACTGGACGGGTCGCTAAAGGGAAGATTCCTCGACCGGGTGTTCGGATGCGACATCTGTCAGGATGTTTGTCCCTGGAACCTCAAGTCTGAACCTCACAAGGAGCCTGATTTTGAACCTGATCCTGCGTTGATGAAGCTGAGCAGAAAAGAATGGCTGGAAATGGATCAGCCCCATTTTAACCAGTTATTCAGGAATTCTGCGGTCAGAAGGACCAAATATTCCGGACTGAAACGCAACCTGCGTTTTTTGTACGGAAATTGAACCTAATTAAAAAGTCTGCCTGTGATCCTTTCCCGCAAAGCTTCGCGTACAGCGGGGAGGTCATCGCCGGAGAAACCGATCATATAATTGCCTTTCCAGGTTAAATGAATGTTCCCGTTAAAAGGATCCTTAACCAGGTAATCCCCTTCTCTCACCTCGCTTTGGGCGATTTTCAGGAGTTCATGATACTTCCGGATGATCGCGGCAGCTTCCTCAGGTGTTTTTCTTTCCATCACAAAGAGCGTCAGCTCACCATCCGCCGTCTTGTAAGTTGCCCGGAAGGCGCTTCCCATAAATTCATATCCCATATAGGTGTCAGGAATAAACTGGCGTGAGTTGGGTACCAGGTTTTCGGCAGGCATTATCCGAACGGTAAGAGGAAGTTCGGGATTTTTCTCCAGGCTGGGACCAAAGCGTTTTGCTGTCGAAAGAAGAATCCCGCTTCCTGCATCCGGTTCGCGGAAGGAGAATAATTTTATATAATATCTGCCGGTCACGAAGTTCAGAATGCTTTCTTCGAAATACCCTTCCGCGCCAATCGCCGAGACTTTGGCTCCCTGAGGTCTTTCCATGCTATAAATGCCATAAGCATGGACCGGATCCTCATGGTCATATACCTCGAGGGTAATCTCGGCGTCTCCTTTTTTATAGCGGGTCACCCAAAGCTTCTTAAAATGATAACTGAAGTAAAACTCGGAAGCGCCGTTAATGTGATCGAATAAATTGTCTTCCGTAAAAACTTCAACATCGCCTTCCTGTTCCCATCCGGGTATTTCAGGAGGAATAAATGAAAACGCGCCCGCCGTGAAAGGCAGCCAGAGAAGTAAAAACAACAGCTTATGTTTCATCACATCGTCAGTATCAGGTATCAATTATCAGGAATCAGGATTCCAAAATACAGATTCAGAGCCCAACAGCCGGATTCAAACCAGGAATTCGCCGGGGACGGTCTGTATCCGGGCGATATCGGTGATCTTTCGGCGGACGTCAAAACCTGATTTGCAGGTAACGGTACACTCCTCACAATCGCCGCAGGGATTGTCGGACACACCTGTTTCAACCACCGTTTTCCAGGCTTTGGCAGGATAAGCGTATGCATAGTTGTACATATAGGACCTCATGAGATCTGAAACAGGGAGATCAAGCTTGCATTGGCCGAAGCAGGAGTTGCACCCCAGACAGAACATCCCGGTTTCGCTGAGCGCAAGCTGAAGGTCCTCCTTTTCTTCGGGCAGAAGCGACAGGTCGCCGGAAACCGACCAGTTATCCAGGAGCGTTTCGAATGAGACAATTCCCGGGATACAGGTATGAATACAAGGGTTTGCCAACGCCCATTTCAATGCAGCTTTGTAATTCACCTTTTTTGTTTTTGCTTCGTCCAGCCATCCACCGGCCATATTTTTCATTCCCACGAGCCCTATTCCGGCATCGTGTGCTTTTTGAAGGGCATTTGTCATTTTTTCGTCGCCGGCAAGACGGAAATTGTAGGTGGTAAGGATCACTTCATAAAAACCACGTTCGGCAGCGGCGGCGATCACTTCAGCCATATTCCGGTGTGTGGAGAATCCTGCATGTTTAATTTTTCCCTGTTCCTTTGCAGTTTTCATAAGCTCCATGATCTCGTTCCTGTACAGGAGGTCAGGATCGTCCATCCCGTGAAGGTAAAGAATGTCCACGTAGTCCATCTGTAGTCTTTTGAGGCTGATCTCAAGCAGCTCATGGAATTTTTCAGGCGCATCTTTGGGAGGATGGATTTTCGTGGCGACCACGAAAGAATCGCGCGGTTTATCCTTGAAAAACGTACCCACCATCTCTTCATTGCGGCCATCCTGATAGCCGTGAGCGGTGTCGAAAAACGTGATGCCGGTCTGAAAAGCTGCCTTCAGGATACCGGGATTGTCGGCCCTCATCACGCCCATGCTGACAACAGGAACCCTGATGCCGGTTTTACCGAGCACGCGGAAGATTGTTTTTCCCTGATCCGTGCCTTGTACAGGGGAGGAGGAGGCCACTGCTGATGTGGTCGCAGCAACGCCGGCAGCAGCGGTAACGCCAAGTTGCAGGAATTTTCTTCGATCGAAGACGGGCTTGTTCATAATCCTGGTTTTTTTTAAAATTTTGTCCGGATAACTCAGTGAATAAAGATAAAGAACATAAAATCACCCTACAAAAAAATACTTTAAACAAGTGTTAATGCGGCGAACATTTTTTTTGCCCGACCTTTAGAAGGTTAAATAATAATCTTTACATTTGCGGTTGAAAAAATCCGGTTCTCAGACATTATTGCATGTAAAAAGCGAATTTGTTCCGATAAGCTCATTGACAGGAAAATCATGAAGCGACCCCTTCCTGGTGATGGTCTTTGAAAGAAAGCGACGCGTTTTTGGGAGTCAGGGATTCAGATTTGAAATTTGAGACATTGCGGGAGTAGCTCAGTGGTAGAGCATCAGCTTCCCAAGCTGAGGGCCGCGGGTTCGACCCCCGTTTCCCGCTCAAGAATAGCTCTGATAATCAATCGATTATCAGAGCTATTTCAAAAAATAAAAATCTCCCACCAAAAGTCCCACCCAGATGCGGGATGCTTTCATCCTTCCATCCCGCTGAAGTTATAGCTGTATGGTCACCGGTACGGTATCCGCTCTTCTCGCAAACCCGATCGTGAAGCGCAGCTGAACCAATAAAACAATTGATAAGATCTCGGATGATATCGCAAAAGTAAAACAGATACCTGTAACAAAAAGAGACACTTTGATTTCTGAGTTGATGAAAAACAGCCGGGAACGACTGAGGGTGGTCAAGCATTTACTATTTTTACGGGTTAATTGAGACCTGTTATGGCAAATATGAATGGCTTTACTCTGGAGGAAATGCTGCTTGCGGACACCAAGGAGAAAATTGTGCGAAA
>CAZOYZ010000382.1:0-4554 GCA_964584045.1 uncultured Prolixibacteraceae bacterium
TCGGCGCATTCTTCGCGTTCATGGGCGTCAACGTGGCGTCCATGCGTGAATATTTTTTCAAAGCGCGGAATAAGACCGTGAGGAGTTTCCTCTTGAACTTTCTTCCTTCGGCTGTCGGTTTTGTGATCTGCCTGATCATCTGGTTAAACCTGCCCCTGAAAACATTCGTGATCGGGGGAAGCTGGATGCTGGCAGGGATTATTTACCTCGCCATATCGACCCACGGATTCCGGAAGTCGGCTGCCATGATGGATTTCTCGCAGGTTTAATCTTCGTTCCCGGTCATAAAGGGGTATTTCCGGAATCACGAATGGAGATGATCCGTGATGTTTTTGGTATAAGCCGGTCCAGGGAACGGGCAGTTTGATACAAGATGGAATATGTGTTCAGGGATTGATTAATTTTCATCAGGATGTGCTAACTTTGAGGCATCAACCTATTCTCCCAAATGACTTCAGACTTTCATGTTGACATCAGTTTATTGAGGGAAGGAGACAAAGCAGCTTTTGAAGCGGTTTACCACGAATTTTTCGGAGTGCTGTATTCCCTTAGCTCCCAGTATATCTTCAAACCTGAAGATGCTGAGGAAATGGTACAGGAAGCCTTTTTAAAATTATGGGAAGTAAGGTCGAGGTTGAATGAGGATTCCAATATTAAGAATTTCCTTTACACGATCACAAAGAATAACTGCCTTAATTTTATTCGTAATGAGCAGATCACTTCATCCCATTTGAAGCGTTACTACGATGAGCTGCAGTATAATTATGAAGCGTTGTACCTTTTGGAAGATGACTACCTCAGGATCGAGGAGTTAAAATTAAAGATCGATGAAGCGATCGACTCACTACCGACAAAATGGAAAAATATTTTCCGGATGAGCAGGGAGGAAGATCTTCGGTATAAGGACATATCCCAGAGACTGGGTATCAGCGAAAAAACTGTCGAGGCCAGTATCACCAAAGCCTTAAAAAAGCTCAGGGAAGAATTAAAGGAATATCTTATCTTTATCGGTGTTTTGATCAATATTGTCTGAGGTGGGCGGTACTTTCTCTTTTTTGCCTGTTCATAAAAAAAATCATCGTTCTGCTGTAGGGTCAGATCAAGCCCGTGTGTTAAGTATGTAAACGGCACAACATGGATAAATCAGTATTCGATAGGATTCTCTCAAAGGAAGCTTCGGAAAGCGAAAAGGAGGAGTTTTTCAGTTTGCTTAGTAAAGACGAAGAACTGAAATCCAAATATATCGCGTATAAAAACTTGTGGACCATCCATTCACTGGATAAGGATCCTGTTACCGAGAGCCGGAGGAAGCAGCTTTTTGCCGACTTCTGGAAAAAGGCAAACAGGGTAGACCGCAAAACCAGGTTATTGATCCAGGTATTGAAGTATGCAGCCGTGATCGTGGTCACTTTCGGGATCAGCTACGTGTTCACAGATCTCACAGATCATCCCGATATAAATCCTGAACTTGTGCGAGAATACAGAACCACGCAAAGCAGCATTGCCACTATTCAGCTTTCCGATCACTCGCAGATTTGGCTGAATGCAAATTCAGGCATGACGATCACGGAAAAAACGGACGGTGATATCGTTGCCACGCTTGACGGGGAAGCTTATTTCGAGATTAATCATGATGAAGACCGGAATTTCATTGTAGATTTGGGGAAAATTCAGGTCAGGGACCTCGGTACCCGCTTCAATGTAAAAGCTTACCGGGGTGATGAGCAGATTGAGACCACGCTGGTTGAGGGGGCGATTGATATACAGGACGCTTCGGGTGAAAAACTGGCCTCCATGAATCCCAACGAAAATTTAAAGTTTTACAGGAGTGAGAACCGGTACACGGTTGATTTGGTAGATACTGACCTGGTGACAGGCTGGAAGGAAGGAAAGTTTGTATTCCTGGAACTCACGCTGAGAGAAATATGCGATGAACTGGAGAAATGGTACAACGTGAAAATCATCATTGATCCGAAACGGGACGGGCATGAGCTGTTTTCCAGCGTTATGAAAAAAACCACGACGATCAAACAGGTGCTTGAGCTGTTAAGACTGACCACAGGGATGAATTACAGGATTACGGAAAAAGAGAATGAAACGGCTGTCGTGTTTTTGTATTAGCGACACTTCATAAAAAAAAAGTGTACCGGGCGGGTACACTTTAACAATCGATACTGTCTGATACACAGTATGAATTAGTAAACTAAACATGGTAAAATTATGAAAAAAAAATGGTTTTCGCTATGCCTGGTAAAATGCAGGCATAAAAAAATGTTACGTATGATGAAACTGACTTTAATCTTTTTAACCGTTAGCTTTTGGGCAATTGCCGCGGAGAGCTACAGTCAGAATCAAAAGCTGAGTCTGAAGATGGAGAATGCCACGATCCTGGACATTTTTAAAGAGATAGAGCGTACCAGCAATTTTGGATTTTTCTTCATGCACGACCAGATCGATCTGGAGAAACGCATTTCTGTCGACATTGAAAACCAGGGCATCGAGCAGGTACTGAAAGAAATCCTGGGAGACCGGTATAATTACCGTCTTTTGGCCAATAACATCATGATTTCGTTGAAACCATCGGAAAATGTAGCCGTGCAACAGTCGCATGATGTAAGGGGTGTGGTGACGGACGACCAGAATCTTCCTTTGCCGGGAGTAACTGTAATGATCAAAGGTTCAGCAAATGGTACAATTACCGGTGTGGACGGGAGCTATTCGCTTTCGAACGTCCCCGGCGATGTGGTTTTGGTATTTAGTTTTGTAGGGATGGTGTCCCAGGAGATATCTGCTGCCGGTAAAACAACGATTAATGTGATCATGAGGGAGGAAGTCATCCGTATCGACGAGGTGGTAGCCGTTGGATATGGTACTGTCCGTAAGTCGGATTTAACCGGGGCAGTTGCTTCGGTATCGGCCAAAGATTTCGAAAGAATCCCCGCTACAAACATGTTGCAGACCTTTCAGGGAAGGGCTTCAGGCGTTCAGATTACCACGAAGACCGGCCTGCCCGGGGCAGGTTCGAATGTCCTGATCCGAGGGGTTCAGTCCATCAATGGCACCAACGCGCCGATTTACGTGGTGGACGGAATGATCACCGACAACATCAGTAACCTCAACCCGAACAGCATTGAATCATTATCCATTTTGAAAGATGCTTCAGCCGCAGCCATCTATGGAGCAAGGTCTGCGAATGGTGTTATCCTGGTGACGACAAAAAGAGGTGCAGGACAAAAGGATCTTCAGATTTCACTTAATTCGTACTATGGATTTCAGACAGAAGGTAACCTGAAACTGAAGCTTTTAACAGGGGAGCAATTTCTGGAATTATTCACGGAAGCATATGATAATTCGGGAACGCTTAAACCTTGGTACGCATCAGACCTACCCCAATATCAGGGAATTAGCACCGACTGGAAGAAACTCATGTTACAGACTGGTGTGATTCAAAATTATGATCTTTCGCTTACGGGCGGTTCTGAAAAGTCAAATTATTACATTTCTGCTGATTATCTGGATCAAAAAGGAATGGTGATTGAAACCGGCTACCAAAAATACTCGCTGAATTTTAACTCTGATCATAAAATCAAAGACTGGATTAAATTCGGTAATTCATTGAATATTTTTTCTACCGTGATTGAAGGTGATGGTACCCGTTACACGACGTCCTCCGATCCCGCAAGCAATGATACGCAATATGCTGTTGCCTTGCGTCAGTCTCCTTTAAGGAAGGCCTATGAAGATGACGGTGATTATGGATATATTCGCAATACCAACCTGGAACACTATAACAAAAGCCCGATCTGGGTATCAAAAAATGTGACGAATAAGGTGGTAGGGAAAGGTATACAGGGAAATTTGTACTTAACTTTGAGCCCGGTAAAAGGTCTTGAGGTTACCGCCAGGGGAAGTATGGATTACGCCAATACTTATGCGTCCAATTTTACCCCTGCTGTTCCTTCTCATTACGGATGGGAAGGATCATCCATCAACTCGGTCACAAAGAGGTTCAGGGAAACCATCCACTGGATCGGTGATTTCCTTGTTAATTATGAGAAGACGTTTTACAAAGAACACGATGTGAAACTGTTGCTTGGGTATTCGATGGAAGAAAACCGCTATGAGTATTTAACGGGAACACGTACGGGGACGCCAAACGACGATATCCGTTTTCTCGATGCGGGAGATCCAACCAGTCAGTTGAATACAAATGGCTACGAAGACTGGTCGTTTATGTCTGTGTTCGGGAGGCTGAACTATACTTACAGAGGCAAGTACCTGTTTACAGGGACACTTCGACGTGACGGGACCTCGCGGTTGGGCGAAGGACACCGGTTTGGCGTATTCCCTTCCGGATCGGTTGCCTGGAGGGTTAGCGAAGAAGGCTTTCTAAAAGACGTTGACTTTATTAATGATTTGAAAATCAGAGCAAGTTATGGAGTTCTGGGCAACGCATTAAGCGTTGGTTTGTACGGGACAATTGCATCACTTGAGCCCCGCGGAGCCATTATAGATGATGCCCAGGCCCAGGGATACACGCTCACTGCTGCAATT
>CAZOYZ010000382.1:4612-5459 GCA_964584045.1 uncultured Prolixibacteraceae bacterium
GAAGATACGTATGACCTGCTTTTCAACCAACGAATTGCCTATTCAAACGGTTTATCCGGAAATCCTTATATCAACGCGGGGAAAGTCCGTAATTCAGGCTATGAAATTGAACTTGGGTATCGGGGCAGAAGGGCCGACTGGACTTATGACGTCAGCATCAACCTGACACACGTGAAGAATGAAGTGGTAGATCTGGGAGGGCGCGATCTTCGGACTTCCGGGATCGAAGAAGGCTTTCCGATCAGGTCATACTTTGGCTATAAATCAGACGGTCTGATCCTTAACGAGAGCCAACTGGATATCTATAAAACAGGAGCATTCACCAAGAAGGGAATTGGCGATATCTATCTCATTGATATAGATGGAGTTGCTGATGGTGAGCTAACCGGCGTACCGGATGGAAAAGTGGATGCTGCCGACCGTACTATGATTGGACAACGGAATCCTGACTACACGTATGGTGCACTGGGAACAGTGGGTTATAAGAATTGGAGTCTGCAAGTACAACTGCAGGGCGTTCAGGGGATTGACCTTAGCTTTCAGCCTTACGGGTCTTACAGCATGGTCGCGTTGATGACGGGTATCGCGCGCAATGAAGATGCCCGGGTTTTGAACAGGTACCACCCAACCAAAAATCCCACCGGAACCTGGCCCAGGCTAATGAAAGACAATCGCGGCGATAACATTGCCACTTCCGACTTCTGGCTGGCGGACGCATCGTATTTGCGGGTAAAGAATATCAATGTGGGCTATGCTCTTCCGAACCGGCTCTGCACGAAGCTTGGTTTGCGGCAGCTTAATCTTTTTTCGGGTGTTCAGAACCTGTACACGTTTACCCGTTATGATG
>CAZOYZ010000383.1:0-5435 GCA_964584045.1 uncultured Prolixibacteraceae bacterium
AGGCATGGAAAGAACAAATCAGGCAGGCCATCAGAACGGATGCCGAAAACCATTATGCGTTCATTCCGACAACAGGGAAAAGCATTGGCCCCTGGTATTCCTATAATCAGTATGCGATGATCCGGACCATCTTTGATTACGTAAGGATAACAGGGGATCATGCGTTTCTTTCAGAATTAGTCAGTCATGAAAAGGTGATCGACTACTGTATCCGGCAGGCTTTGTATAAAGATGAGATGGACAGCGGTGCCAGGCTGATTAACTATGGCACCAATGAGAATTTGCTTGAACTGAAGAAAACCGGAACCTACCAGTTTTATGTGCCGAGCCCGAATGCAGAGCGGTGCTGGTCGTACAGGGCAGTTGATGAGTTATGCCGTCTTGCGGGCGTAAAGAGCCCTGATCTGTCAGTTCGCGCGGACAGTCTCGCCGGATTGATCACCCGGGAATTGTGGTCAGAAGAGAAGAATTGGTTTTTAACGAAAGACACTACCGGAGCCGGATATTTCTGTCCGAGCATTCAGGTTTTTGACATGCTGCGCTGCGGGGTTTTAACGAAAGCGCAGGAAAGTAAAATCCTGACGCACTTGAATGAACGGGAATTTCTGTCCGCCTACGGCGTGCATAGTTTATCGAAGGAGGAACCCGGGTATGACCTGAATGATGCCGACTGGGGTGGTCCCGGCGTCTATGCCGGCGATGCACCGGAGCTGATCGAAGATTTATACCAGTCGGGATACCCGGAAAAGGCTGAAGACATTCTGAAACGGATCCTTTGGTGGGGGAAGCGTTTACCATATTACCCCCAGGCGATCATTGCCGATCAGATCGATTACCGCCGCAACGGGCGGGCGAATGTAATTGCCGGATTAGCGGCTACCCAGTCCGTTCTTTTCGGCACATTGGGTTTAAAATTTTCACCGGACGGGTCCGTGAACCTCAAGCCGGAGAAGACAAGCTTGTTTGACACATTGCAACTTGACGGGCTGCTGATTCACGGGCAAAGTACACGGATATCCATGCCCTAAATGGATACCGGAATCCGGTTTTTCTTTAAGAATTTGGATAAGTTTCTGCGGATCGGTTTTCAGGGAAGGATACTTTTTGTAAAGTTTTTTGAAAAACTTTTTAAAATCGGGGGTTGGATATATGTTATAACTCAATTTGTCTTCTGTGAGCACATCGGCTGTTTTTACATTTGAATAGGTGTCTAACAGAAGGTGAAGGCTTTTTTGATCGTAGAAGGTGAGAAATCATCAGCCAAATGAGTATATTTTCTTTGTTCACCGGCTTTTCGAGCCACTGAGTTCAATACTGAATTCAAACATCGCTTATCAGTGTGGCCTGCATATCATGCAAAATCCTGACGGAGAGCTACAATTAAGTCGGTCTCCTTTAAAAAGTCAGGGTTACCTGTCCATTCTATACGTTCTCATATGGATTAATCAGTTCGAGTCGGTGACTTAAACTGAAAAAGGTTGTGACTTTAACTGAAAATTGAGAATTGGTAAGACAAATTTTTCGTTTTACATTTTTTTGGAGATAAATTACTAGCTTTATCACACTTTTGGGGAGATCTGTATGCGGTTAATATTCTGCTGAACTATATGGCGCGATAGGGGCTACTCTTTCAGAAAGCTGATCAGCGGTTCAATAAAGCGTTCCCAGGCTTCGATGTGGGGCAGGTGCCCCACGTTATCGAGTTCCACCAGCCGGCTGTTTTTGATTTTCCGGTGGGTCAGTCTTCCAAGTTCCGGGTAGTTTCCCATGGTTTTCCGCACCTCTTCATTCACCAGCGGCTTGCCCAGTGCGGTGCGGTCGCGCTGTCCGATAATAAGCAGTGTCGGTGTGCTGATCTGCTCAAACTCATAGAATACCGGTTGCGTGAAGATCATATCGTAGGTGAGGGCGGCATTCCAGGCAATACGCGGATAGTCTATATTCAGCGTCCAGCCGGCCAGCAGGTTCACCCATTCGTCATATTCAGGCTTCCATTTATTGTCATAATAACTCTCTGTCTGATATTTTCTGATTGCAGCGTAATTCTGCTTTAATTCGTTTTGATACCACCATTCCACCGGTTTGTAGGGAACTTTCAGCTTCCAGTCTTCCAGTCCGATCGGGTTTGCCAAAATGAAGCGGTCTGTTGTTTCCGGGAACATTAAAACAAAGCAGGTGGCCAGCATACCGCCCATCGAATGGCCCAGGACACTGGTCTTCTCAATCCTGAGGGTATCGAGGATCGCCCTGGTATTCAGAGCCAGTTGCTGAAAGGTGTAATGATAGTGTAAAGGCTTGGTTGATTTCCCAAAGCCGATTTGGTCGGGAATGATCACCCGGAATCCTTCTTTTGCCAGACGACCGGCAGTCCGGCCCCAATAGGCCCCGTTGAAGTTCTTTCCGTGCAGCAGCAGGATATTCTTGCCATTGGGCTTCTCCGGCTTCACATCCATGTAAGCCATCCGGAGCGTCTGGTTCTGACTGTTCAGCGTAATATAGCGGACTTCGTATGGATAGTTGTAATTTTCGAGATTAATCCCCAGCATTTTTAGTTCATTTTCCTGGGCGTGGCTTGCTATTGTCGTCAGCATCAAGATAAACATGGAGAAAGCCGCTTTGAGTCTCATGGCAAATGGTGTTTGAATAATTAATACCTTCAACAGGTCAGGGGTATTTTGGTTTATGCGGAGAAGGTGCTCGTCTGGAAATAAACAAAAAGGAGGACGTTTTACTTTTCAATTTTCGACGTCTGGAAACAGCCGACGAGCCAGGAGGATATTCTTTTGGAATACTCGGTCGAAAACGTTATTTTTGACATATATTGTCAAAATAATTTTATTCAAAATGGAGAGCCTGGGTGAAATAGTCAGAAAACTGCGGAAGGAAAAGAAACTTCCTTTACGGACGGTTGCAGCGTTTCTTGATATTGACCAGGCCATTTTAAGCAAGGTTGAGCGTGGGCAGCGCAGGATCGCCAGGGAGCAAGTTGTAAAACTTGCGGAGTATTTTGGCGTGGAAGAAAAGGATTTACTGGTAGCCTGGTTGTCTGACAAGTTGGTTCATGAGCTTACGTATGAAGAAGTGGCATTGAAGGCGCTGCAGGTAGCTGAGGAAAAACTTGAATACAGAAATTTTCAAAAAGTGGATCGGGGTCAATTAATCCAGCAGATAAAAACTGTGTTGAAAGCATTTGAAGCAGTTCAAAAGGCATGGATTTATGGTTCTTTTGCCAGAGGCGATGACGGACCGAAAAGCGATATTGACATTGCGCTCGAAACCAAACAAGCCTTTAGTTACTTCGATCTGGCCGATATCCGGTATCGGCTGGAAGATAAGCTAAAGCGTAAAATTGACGTGGGGTTTATAGATTCTTTCAAACCTTACATATGGGAACATGTGAAACCGGACTTAAAGCTGATCTATGAGAAAAAATAATCGTCTGGAGAGCTTAAAAAGACTGCAGCATATTGAGAAAGCAATAGAGTCGGTTAAAAAATATACGGTTAATGAAAATGTCGAAACGTTTTGTGCAAACAGTCTGATCCATGATGCCGTCTTATTTCAGTTTTCAGTGATCGGCGAAGCCATTAACCATGTCGATAACGAAATTCTGGAAAAATACAATTATCCCTGGTATAAGGTCCGCTCATTCAGAAACCTGATTGCACACGAATACTTCAATGTGAAGCTGTCGTCGGTTTGGCAAATTATTCACTCGGATCTGGAAGAATTGAGGAACATGATCCAAACCATTATTATCAGCGAACCCGAGGCAAGTGGACCTTCCGATAGAAGCCAGGGGTGAAAAGATGACCGTTTTCTTCGAAATTAATCAAAGCCTGCTCAATTAACAGAAACTAAAATTGTAAATTGCAGCTTGGAAAACAAGATCAGACTTTTGTAAAACATGTTTGTGAACATCAATCAAAATCCTGAACAGATTGCGCGCGACCGCATCGATAAAATGTTGATGGATGCCGGGTGGGTTGTACAATCGAAAAACAAAATTGACTTATCGGCAAATCAAGGTGTTGCTGTGCGGGAATGCCTGACAGATGTAGGCCCGGCCGATTATGTTTTATTTGTCGACCGCAAACCTGTTGGCATCATAGAGGCCAAGCGGGAAGAAGAAGGCCACCGGTTAACAGTTGCAGAGGATCAATCGAAAGAATATGCAAACGCGAAACTTAAATACCTGAAGAACGACCCGCTTCCGTTTGTTTATGAAAGTACAGGCATCGTCACCCGTTTTACCGATTTCAGAGACCCGAAACCAAGAGGAAGAAACGATTTTAGTTTTCATAAACCTTCAACTGTTGCCGAATGGCTGAGAAAAGAAAAGAGTTTAAGGGGACGACTACAGGATATGCCGGCACTCGATCCCACAGGACTTCGCCGTGCCCAGATCGTTGCGATCGAAAATCTTGAAAAGTCTTTCAAAAACAACCGGCCAAGGGCGTTAATCCAGATGGCTACGGGCGCCGGAAAAACCTTTACCGCAGCCACTTTCATTTATCGGTTGCTTAAATTCGCTGATGCCAAAAGGATTTTGTTTTTAGTTGACACTAAAAATCTTGGTGAACAAGCCGAACAGGAATTTATGACATTTAAGCCGAACGATGATAATCGCAAGTTTACAGAATTATACAATGTTCAGCGATTGTCATCGGGCTACATTGCTCCCGACAGTCAGGTTTGTATCTCAACTATTCAGCGTTTGTATTTCATTTTGAAAGGGGAAGAACTGGATGAAAGTGCGGAGCTCGATAACCCGAACGAAAGCACGTGGATGCAAAGCCAGTTGAATAAAAAGTTGGCCATCCCTGTGGAATACTCGGCGAGAGTGCCAATTGAACAATTCGATTTTATTGTCGTGGACGAGTGCCACCGTTCCATTTATAATGTCTGGAAACAGGTACTGGACTATTTCGATGCCTTTTTAATTGGTTTAACCGCCACACCCGACAAACGAACCTTTGGATTCTTCAACGAAAACGTGGTAAGCCAGTATACCTACGAGGAATCGGTAACCGATGGCGTAAATGTGCCATATGATGTGTATACCATAGAAACTGAAATTTCAAAAAATGGTGACGTTGTTAAAGCGGGCTGGTTTGTTGACCGCCGTGATAAACTGACGCGTCAAAAACGCTGGCAACAGGAAGACGAGGACACGGAATATACCGGGAATGACCTGGATAAAAAGGTGGTGAATCCAAGCCAGATCCGGAATATCATCAGGGAATTTCGTAAGGCATTGCAAACTGATATTTTCCCCAACCGCGTGAACGAGAAAGGCGAGTATGAAGTTCCGAAAACGCTCATTTTTGCAAAAACCGACAGCCATGCCGACGATATTATTAAAATTGTGCGTGAGGAGTTTGACGAGGGCAACGACTTCTGTAAAAAGGTAACTTACAAAATTGACGAGGACC
>CAZOYZ010000384.1:0-5418 GCA_964584045.1 uncultured Prolixibacteraceae bacterium
GTTGGCGCCTTTCACATAATTGATGTAGCCGTCTTTTTCGGTTCCGTATTTCACACAGGTCTCGTGAATGCTGATCATGATCTGGTGCAGTTTGGCATCCACTTCCTCGCGTGTCCAGGGTAACCGCATGGCATTCTGCGTCATTTCAAGACCTGAGGTGGCTACACCACCGGCATTGGAAGCTTTTCCGGGAGCATAAAGGATCTTTGCTTCCTGGAAAACTTCGACTGCCTCGGCAGTTGACGGCATGTTTGCACCTTCCGATATCACAAAACAACCATTCTTCACCAGTTCTCTGGCATCATCTTCATTTACCTCGTTCTGTGTGGCACAGGGGAAAGCCACATCGCAACGGACACCCCACGGCGTCTTGCCTTCAAAATACTGAGCATGGTATTTGTCGGCATACTCCCTGATCCTTCCCCTCTTAATATTTTTCAACTCCAGCACAAAAGCCAGCTTCTCTTCATCAATCCCGGCAGGATCATAAATGAAACCTGAGGAGTCGGACAGTGTGACCACCTTCGCTCCCATCTGGATCAGCTTTTCAACAGCATACTGCGCGACATTACCCGAACCTGATACCACGGCGGTCTTCCCTTTCAGATCCATATTACGGGTCTTCAGCATCTGGTCGGCAAAATAAACTGCACCATAACCGGTTGCTTCAGGACGGATCAGACTGCCACCCCATTCAATGGCTTTCCCGGTCAGGACGCCGGTGAACTCATTGCGGATCCGTTTGTACTGTCCGTACAGGTAACCAATCTCACGGCCTCCTACGCCGATGTCGCCTGCAGGAACATC
The DNA here is from genome assembly GCA_964584045.1 of uncultured Prolixibacteraceae bacterium. GTDB lineage: Bacteria > Bacteroidota > Bacteroidia > Bacteroidales > Prolixibacteraceae > JBCFBK01. The sequence continues at coordinate 808 of CAZOYZ010000384.1, forward strand.
GGTATCACTGCCAATATAACGCTGCAGCTCAGTCATGAAGCTCTGACAAAAGCGCATCACTTCATTATCTGATTTTCCTTTGGGATCAAAATCCGATCCTCCCTTGCCGCCGCCCATTGGAAGTGTGGTCAGGCTGTTCTTAAATACCTGTTCAAAAGCAAGGAATTTCAAAATGCCCAGGTTTACGGTAGGATGGAAACGCAAACCTCCTTTGTAAGGACCGATCGCGCTGTTCATCTGGATCCGGTAACCGCGGTTGATCTGGATCTGACCATTGTCGTCAAGCCAGGGAACACGGAACATCATCACCCTTTCCGGTTCAACCATCCGCTCCAGAACCTTGGCATACTGATATTTGGGATTCTCTTCAATGAAAGGCATCAGCGATTCCACAACCTCCTTTACTGCCTGATGGAACTCCGCTTCACCCGGATTTTTGGCAATTACCTTTGCCATAAATTCATTTACCTTCAAGTCTAAAATGTTAGCCATAAATGTCCTTTTTTATTAGAATAATAATATTTTAACGTTCAAAGAGTAATTTTTCCGGCTCAAAAATAACAATCAGAATTTAAAGCCTGTCCGGGCAGAACCGGATTTACGTGTTTCACGTAAGGGGTAAGAGCGATCGAGATCCCTGCAGGAACAGGGATGGGTTGAGCATTCAAAGGAGTGAAGTGAAATCCGGAAGTCAGATCTCGATGATGTTGTTTTTGATCGCGAACTTGATCATGTCGACGGTGCTCTTGAGGTTCAGCTTTTGCATGATGTGGTTTTTATGGGACTCGACGGTCCGGACACTGATAAAAAACCGGTCAGCAATTTCCTGGTTCGTGTAGCTTTCACCCCACAATTTCAAAATTTCGATCTGGCGTGAACTTAAACTGGCTATCCCGGCAGTTTTATCCGGATCATCGGCTTGTATGCCGGAGATATACCGGTTCAGCAGGAGATGTGTGATCGATTTGCTGAAATAATCATGCCCGTTACGCAGCGTATAAATAGCTTCCATCAGGTCATTCCGGTCCGAATCGGCACCCAGGAACCCCTTTGCTCCCGCTTTAATTGTTTTAAGCACCATTTCTTCGCTGTCGAGCACCGATACGACCAGGATCTTCACCCGGGGATTGCTGATCGTGAGCTGAACGATGAGATTGATGTTCCTCACAGAAATATCGCGCATATTTATGACCAGCACATGTACCTGGATGGATTTCAGCTTCTGCACCAACACACTACGGTCGTCACAGGTGAAAACCGTGCGTACGTCAGAAAGTCCTTCGATAAGCCGGGTCAATCCTTCCAACATCAGTTTGTGCTCATCAAAAACAGCGATATCAATCATCTGTCTCTCCTTTTTCTTCCTGAATCAGGATGACTGAAGTTTTTTGTTTCCCGTCCATTAAAATGGATAAAGGCTTTTTAAACCGGACGTGCCTGAAAAAGTTCGTTTCATGGATGATTTTCTGCTTTTTAAGCAGCTCCCAGGAAATGAAATCGGTCGGCGAAGAATGCTTCACCGAAAAATAGCCGATATTCATCGAAGTCACGTTGTGAAAAAAATGTGACCCGAGCGAGGAATCCAGCGGATAATTATCAAGGCTCACTTCCACGATAACTTTGGCATTCGAAATCTGCGACCAGTTCACGGGAATACCCACAAACCGGTCCCTGCTTCCCCACCTGCCCGGTCCAATCAACACGTACTGTCTGTTTTCTTCAGTCATCAGGTTATTCAGATATTCAATTTCCTCAGCCATCTGAGGGGTTTTCATTTTACTGAATTTTTCACGGTCAATAAAAATAACATCACTGATCTCATGGATCTTCCCGTTACCCACGCTCGCTTTGGTGAACAGCACCATCTGTTTCCGGTCCATCTTATCGAATTCGATCTGATCTCTGATCTGGTCACCGATCAAGGGTTTGATCTGAAGGAGGTAAAATGTGGGCAGACCGTTTTTCCCCTTGTTCAGGTCGACCGCATATTCGATCTCTACCGGCGAGCCAAATGCCTCTTTGATCGCGTTCAGCAACACGCTGATCGTTTTTGCCAGGGGGATGTAATCATATTGCAGGATATTGGCAAAATTGACGACCCTCGGCCCGTATCCGGCCAACCCCGGTTCAAGCCGGTCATTATCGGCATGATAGACCGAAGCACAGTGCTGGAGAGTGCCATGCTTTTCAGCTTCACCGATATCCAGCAGCGTAAGTGCAGCCAGTTCGCCGTCTCTCACAAAATCGATCTCCCTTTCCCGGCAGTCGAGCGCATAAAACTGGACCTGGGAGCTGTTGAGCAGATCCCGGATCGTATACATGGAAACCTTCGGGTATTTCGGTGAAAAGCGGAATGATTTCCATCCATCCACCACGTACGTTCCCAGACCGACAGCCGCTACGGCAAAACCCTCGTCGGGCTTCATGTCGGCCACCGGATAATAATTGTATGACTGAGCGATCCCGCTGACATGGGGATAATAGTAATCTCCATACTGATTACCTACCAGTTCCTGCAAAACGACCGCCATCCTTTCTTCCTCGATCTTGTGCCGCAGCACGGCAAAAAAATTACGGGCTTTATCGGAGAATGTGGAGGCAAAGATCAGTTTGATCGCGATGGAAACCCTGTCGAGTACCACACGCTTGTTTGCCACGCTGTTTGGGATCAGGTACGTGTCGAACACGCCGGCAAAAGGCTGTGTAATGGAATCCTCCGAAGAGCTGGAAGACCGGACAGCAATGGGCCTGTCGATTTGCGAGACGAAGACCTTCAGCTTTCTCATCAGGGAGGTCGACAGGAGTCCTTCGGCGAAATGGTGTCTCAATTCAGCGTACGAGATCGCCGGATCGACGATCTTCTCAAAAAGGTTATTCTTTGTGATGAACCGCTGAAATTCATCACTCCCGATCACCACCGTGATGGGGGTGTGAACATTCATTCCCTTGATCAGAGAGGGAAAATCCAGGTTATAGATCAAAATATCGATAAAAGCCAGCCCACGTCCTTTTCCTCCCAGTGAACCGCCGGCAAAAGAGACGATATTTTTTTCGTCGAGCGATGACGTTTCATCAAAACTCAGCACCTTGCCCTTTTTCTTTTCCTCACGATATTTCTTGAAGGTGTCCAGGAAAAACTGACGTGATTCGTCCATATCCCTGAATGAAGATACCGGAACCGGGTTGAGGGTACGTGCCAGCTGGATCTCACCGCGGGCCATCAGCCACAGTGAAAACTGATTTTCTGAAGCATGCAGGTATAACGATTCACCGGGCACCTCGCGAAGCAGAGTTTCAAACTCCCGGAGTGAACGCGCCTCGGCGATCTTATTCCCTTCCTTGTCCCTGAAGACAAAGTTCCCGAATCCCAGATACCTGCTCAAATAATGTTTCAGATCGTTCAGCAGGGTCTCAGAATTTTTATTGATGAAAGCCACCTCAAGATCGCGGGCAACTTTTTCATTGCTGTTCTCCGACGACTGAAGCATGATCGGAAGATTTGACAGTTGGGATTTCACGTATCTGATAAACCGGACGCCTGCTTTTTTATCCATTTTCCCGGCGCGCTCAAATTCCACATCAGAGATCACACACAGCATGAAGTCCTTATACTTGTTGAAGATCGCGATCGCCTCTTCGTAATTGCGGGCCAGCAGGATTTTGGGACGCGACCTCATCTTACAGATCTTGTCCAGCTCATTTTTCTCAACCTCAGGCAGCAAACGTTGCACCTGCCCAAAAACAATGTCATACAGGTACTGGAGATATCTTGAGTAATAAAGGGGTGAATCTTCGATGAGCAAAATCACCCTCACCAGTCCGATCCGGGTGTCATTCTCCACGTTGACCTTATCTTCGGTCGATTTGACAATTGCAAACAGGATCAGCGAATCGCCGTTCCATACAAACAGCTTATCGATCGACGGAACAACCGGCTCGAGTTCTTCAAAATAGTTGATGTCGCTCTTTTTGTTCAAAAGCAGGTAAATAGGAAGCGATTCCTTCTTGGCCCTGATCTGTTCGCTCAGCGCCACAGTTGCGTCCCGGTCTATCCCGGCCATCAGGATCACAAGGTCAAAACGGGTGGTTTCGAGCAGATCCAGCGCCTCCTCGCCCGATGAAACCCCGGTAATCCTGGGCACGGAAAAAAGGCTGTACTGGTATATTTCACCCATGAACTTCTCAAAGAACGAGTCTTCACTTTCAAGGATGAACGCATCGTACAAAGTTGCCACGAAAAGAATATGCTTGACTTTGTATTTCATCATATCCAGGTAAATATACTTATCGATGGCCTGCTGATTGAAATACAGTTGAAGCGGCTTCTTGGCCCTGATCAGCGAATTACGGAATTCATCCGAAGGATAGATCTCCTGGGCGGGCACACCTTTCCGGTGAATGATCGCCCGGCCCTTGTAATCGTTCAGATATCCGGAGATCAGCCTGGCAATGTTGATCAGCAAATTGCGCTCCTCCGACAGGAAAGGTCCCTCATCTTCCTGAGGAAATGCCCTCAGATAAAAGATCTCAATGGTGCCCTTCTTGTTGTCGATCGTGACAAAATTCTCGGATTGTGTCCATACCGACTCCATAAAATTTTCGCTGGTGTAT
>CAZOYZ010000385.1:0-2329 GCA_964584045.1 uncultured Prolixibacteraceae bacterium
GGGCGAAGACCGTGCTGGGCTGGGAACCGCAATACGACCTGAAAGGCCTGATCACAGATATGATGCAGTCGGATATCAAACTGATGAAAAAGGACGCGTGGCTGAAAGACGGAGGCTATACCGTGCTGAATTACTTTGAATAAAACACGGATTACACGGATTAACACGGATTACACGGATTATGAGTCTGCTATACGAGAGAGAAACATATCAAATCATTGGCGCTTGTATGAAAGTACACGGGAAACTGGGGTCCGGCTTCCTCGAATCAGTGTATCAGGAGGCGCTGGAGAAAGAAGATAAAAGCTGCAGGGTTTATTCATCCTGATAATTTGAAACAAGTAATCAATTATCTCAGAGCGACAAATTTCAAAGTAGGCTTATTGATCAATTTCGGGCGGTCAAGTTTGGATTGGAAACGTTTGATTAATAATGTGCAAAAATCGGTGTGATCCGTGTTAATCCGTGAAAATCTGTGCTATCTTTACGGCCGCTGATTTTCAGCAATAAGAATAGGACTTAAGACAGATCGGCTATGTCATACTTGTTGAAATTAATATTGTTCGGCCTGGTCATTTACTATGTATTCAGGTTTTTTAGCAGGAACATCCTTTCCCTCTTCAGGGACCCGGACGAGAAGCCCCGTACCCGGCAAAATCAGCCGCGGCGCCCCGAAGGGGACGTCCGGATTGAGAACAACGGGCAACGGGATTCACGGATTTCCAGGGATGAAGGGGAGTATGTGGACTTTGAGGAAATTGATTGAGAGGAAGTAGTGAGTAGTGAGTAGTGAGTAAAAACAATAATCAATAATCAATAATCAATCGTAAATGTCTCAGGAGGATACGTTTAAGAAACTGGTGGCCCATTGCAAGGAGTACGGATATATATTTCCGTCGAGTGAGATTTATGACGGTTTGAGCGCCGTTTATGATTACGGGCAGAATGGGGTCGAATTAAAGAATAATATCAAAAAATACTGGTGGGACAGCATGGTACTGCTGAATGAGAATGTCGTGGGGATCGACTCGGCCATTTTCATGCATCCCACGATCTGGAAAGCCTCCGGCCATGTGGATGCCTTCAACGATCCGCTGATCGATAACAAGGATTCCAAAAAACGTTACCGGGCCGACGTGCTGATCGAAGATCAACTGGCCAAATACGAGGACAAGATCAGTAAAGAGGTTGAAAAAGCGGCCAAACGGTTTGGTGATGCGTTCAACGAGAAGCAGTTCCGGGAGACCAATCAGCGGGTGCTCGAAAACCGGCAGAAATGGGACCGGCTGCATGACCGGTTCTCCAAGGCGTTGAATGACAACAATCTGGAAGAGCTGAGACAGATCATCCTTGATGAAGAAATTGTTTGCCCGGTCAGCGGAACGCGGAACTGGACGGAAGTCCGCCAGTTCAACCTGATGTTCTCGACCGAGATGGGTTCCACTTCCGACGGGGCCATGAAGGTGTTCCTCCGGCCCGAAACGGCCCAGGGTATTTTCGTAAACTACCTGAACGTTCAGAAAACAGGGCGTATGAAGATCCCTTTCGGGATCGCCCAGATCGGCAAGGCGTTCCGCAATGAGATCGTGGCCCGCCAGTTCATCTTCCGGATGCGGGAATTCGAGCAGATGGAGATGCAGTTCTTCGTGAAACCCGGCACTGAGTTGGGATGGTTTGAGACCTGGAGGGATATCCGGATGAAATGGCACCGGGCGCTTGGCTTTGGCGACGACAACTATCGTTTTCACGTTCATGAAAAGCTGGCTCATTATGCCAATGCTGCCGTGGACGTGGAATATAAATTCCCGTTTGGGTTCAAGGAAGTGGAAGGGATCCATTCGCGTACCGATTTCGACCTTTCGCAACATCAGAAATACTCGGGCAAGAAGATCACGTATTACGATCCCGATCTGAATGAATCGTATGTGCCGTATGTGGTGGAGACATCGATCGGCCTTGACCGGATGTTCCTCCAGGTGATCTCGGCTTCCTATTTTGAGGAGGAAGTGAAATCGGCAAACGGGCAGAAAGAGATCCGCGTGGTACTGAGAATCCCGCCTGTGCTGGCCCCGGTGAAGCTTGCCGTGCTGCCGCTGGTCAAGAAGGACGGCCTTCCTGAAAAGGCCCGCGGGATCATCGACGACCTGAAATTCGAATTCAGGTGCCAGTACGATGAGAAGGATTCGATCGGACGGCGCTACCGCCGTCAGGATGCCATCGGTACGCCTTTCTGCGTTACGGTCGACCATCAAACGCTGGAGGACGGCACCGTCACCATCCGTTACCGCGACAGTATGGAGCAGGACCGCGTCCCCATCGAAAAGGTGAA
>CAZOYZ010000385.1:2429-5409 GCA_964584045.1 uncultured Prolixibacteraceae bacterium
CTCTGCAAATTTTTGTTTTTCTTCGGCTTTTTGAGTAAATTTACTCAGTATATTGAGTAAATTGTAAAAACATGTATGAAAGGCCTTATCTGAAAGAAATCAGGAAGCGTGTGCTGGAAAAGCGAAAGTTCATGCAAGTCATTGTGGGGCCAAGGCAAGTGGGTAAAACAACAATGATTCTTCAGCTTCTTGATCAAATTGATATTCCCCACACCATGGAATCGGCTGATGCGGTAATCAACAGCAGCAGTACATGGATTTCTCAAATATGGGAATCGGTGCGGATAAAAATGCAGTTGGAAAAGAAAAACGAATATCTGATCGTATTTGATGAAATTCAGAAAATAGACGGATGGAGTGAAATTGTAAAACAGCAATGGGATAGTGATACCCGCACGAAAACGAATATCAAGGTCGTTTTGTTGGGTTCATCACGGTTGCTGATCCAAAAAGGTCTTTCTGAATCACTGGCCGGCAGATTTGAAAAGATCTATACGGGTCATTGGTCTTTTGCAGAAATGAATGAAGCTTTTGGCTGGCCGGTTGATCAGTATGTTTATTTCGGTGGTTATCCTGGTCCCGCAGAACTGACCGGGGATGAAACCCGGTGGAAGAAATATATTACCGATGCGTTGATCGAAACAAGCATTTCGAAAGATATCCTCATGTTGACCCGGGTTGATAAGCCGGCGTTACTGAAGCGCCTCTTTGAAACAGGTGCAGTTTACTCGGGACAGATCCTTTCGTTTACAAAAATATTGGGGATGTTGCAGGATGCAGGAAATACAACCACTTTATCAAACTATCTCACGTTATTATCAGAGAGCGGGTTATTGGGAGGGATTGAAAAATATGCCGGGGACATTGCGCGCCGAAAATCATCTGTTCCAAAATTTCAGGTGTATAACAGTGCCCTGCGTACTGCCCAAATGCAATATCATTACCCGGAAATCAGGACGGATACAAAGGAATGGGGCAGGATGGTCGAATCATCGGTGGGTGCGCACCTGATTAATTATTCCGTGTCGGAAAAATACGCGTTGTATTATTGGAGGGAAAGAAATGTTGAAGTTGATTTTATTCTTGAATGGAATAACCGGATTATTGCACTGGAGGTCAAAGCAGGACACAAGCAGGGCAATAAGGGAATGGCTGTATTCGCTTCAAAATTTCGTCCGTCCAGGGTTCTGCTGACAGGAACTGCCGGGATCCCGCTGGACGAATTCTTAAAGATGAATCCGCTTGCGTTGTTTGGTTAGACACGCGTAAGCTGAACGCGTATAAGGGGTTCAGGGGCAAATGTGCAGGAAATCTTTTGTTGTGCCGGCCAGTATATTTCTGTTTCAGATGATTTTCTGCTTCGGCGAATTCGTTTAATTTTGCATGAGAAAACGGCGTGGGGCTTGCGGCAACCGTTAAGTATTTTGCAATTTAACCAATTCAGTCATGATCTTCTGTGATCTTCATAAACAGTACGAGGCCTATAAAAGCGAAATAGACGCTGCCATACAAAACGTGATCAATTCCACGTCATTCATCAACGGGAAAGAGATCACCCTGCTCGAGGAAGAGCTGTCGGCTTACACCGGTGCCGGAAATGCCATTTGCTGCTGTTCCGGCACTGACGCCCTGTTGCTTCCCCTGATGGCCTGGGAGATCGGCCCGGGCGATGAAGTGATTTGCCCGGCCTACAGCTACATTGCGACCGCTTCCATGGTCAGCCTTCTAAAGGCTAAACCGGTATTTGCAGACGTGTTACCCGGCGATTTCAACATCGATGTCTCAAAGGTCGAAGAGAAAATCACTTCCAGGACAAAGGGAATTATCGCGGTGTCACTGTTCGGACAGTGTGCGGCGTACCATGAGCTCAACACCCTGGCTGAAAAATATGGCCTGTGGGTGATCGAAGACGGGGCGCAGTCGTTCGGGGCAACCTACTTTGGCCGGCAGTCGTGTTCGCTCACCACGGTGGGTACCACCAGCTTCTTTCCGGCCAAGCCGCTGGGATGTTACGGCGACGGCGGCGCTCTGTTCACTGCCGATGATGAGCTGGCGGGGACGATCCGCATGATCCGGGGTCACGGACAGGAAAAACGTTACTATCATAAGCTGATCGGGATCAACGGACGGATCGACACCCTGCAGGCGGCTATCCTGAGGGTGAAACTGAAATATTTTGACAGGGAGCTGAAGAACAGGCAACGGGCAGCAGCGCTGTATACGGAATTACTTAAGGACGTGGTCCGTACGCCTCAGATCGCCGGCGGAAAAACCAGCACCTGGGCGCAATACACGATCCTCACCCCGCATCGTGACCGTCTGCGTACAGAATTACAGGCGCAAAATATACCCACGGCAATCCATTATCCGTTACCTTTGCCGGGGCAGGAAGCTTTTGCCGGCGACGTGATCCCCGGCGAGTCGTTCCCTGTCGCCGAAGAGCTGTCGCGCAGCGTGCTGTCGCTTCCTATGCACGGGTTTATCACCGAAGAGGAGGTCCGTGAGGTGGCCGGCGCGGTTGTGCGGGCCGTGAGCAATGAGTAATGAGTCGTGAGTAGCGAGTAACAATTTAACAACTTACTGGTTTGACAACATTTTTCTCCCATACAACCGCCTGTATCGACGAAGGGGCTGTGATCGGGAAAGGCACAAAAGTCTGGCACTTCTGCCACGTGATGAAAGGCGCCGTGATCGGCGAGGACTGCGTACTCGGGCAAAATGTGTATGTGGGTGGCCGGGCACGGATCGGGAACCGGGTGAAGGTGCAGAATAACGTCAGCATTTACGATTCGGTGATCATCGAAGATGACGTGTTTTGCGGGCCCAGTTGCGTGTTCACCAATGTGATCAATCCGCGCTCGTTTGTCGAGCGCAAGGATCAGTACAAGCCGACAGTGGTGAAGAAAGGAGCATCGGTCGGCGCCAATGCCACGCTGGTGTGCGGGGTGACGGTCGGCGAATACGCCCTCATCGGCGCCGG
>CAZOYZ010000386.1:0-5382 GCA_964584045.1 uncultured Prolixibacteraceae bacterium
TCGGGGAGGATCACTTCGCGCAACGGGACGGATTTTACCTTTGGCCTGTCCGGCTATGCCAGTTATAAACCTATTCTGGGTATTGTTCCGTTGTACGGGGAAGTGGCAGTAGTGCCTGATATAGCAACCACTCACGGGGTATTTTATGTGGACGGGCCGACGCAGGTCGATGTCCGGCTGAAAAGCGAGCTGGACAGGGAGCCGGTACGGGTTACGGCAGAGAAGGGGATCGTGAGGGATTACTCAGGGGATCCGGTACACGTGGAGCGTCTGAAGGAATTTATCGCCAGTGGCGATCCGCCGGCAAATGCGATCGATGAAGTGGGTATTCTGACTACCACATTGAAAGAAAACGACCTTTACTACTGGAGTGACGGGACGCACCATCATGACTGTGCACATATTGCCTTGGGAAATAACGTACTGCGCGATACACTGGTACACGGCCCGAAGCACATGGATTGTGAGGTCTCCGGTCCTACCATCCGTATCGACGGACTGGTAATTATTAAAGACGGCGTTTTCCAGGACGAGATGGCAGGCATTTGAGCGGGATATGGCCTGTAAGCCCGTGGGCAGTCAGTGATCATCTAAATCGCTCCGGAGTTAGTGCCCCGCCGCAGAGCAGTTGGGTAGATCATTTTGAAAACGCATCTTCCATGTCAGCCAGCGATACCTGCAGAAGCTGCAGCGCCAGTGCTTCCATATCTTCCTCCTGACCATGCAGGTGAAAAATCCGCTGGGTATGGACGATTTCTTCCCCTGGTTCCAGGAACGCGGCGGGAGAAGAAGTTTCCAGTTCATAGAGCGGTCCTATCCCTGGTCCGTCTTTTGACGGGCCATCATTATAGGCATTGACCACATCCCCTGAGAACGGATCCGCCTGTTCGTTTTCCAGGGAGGAATTGACATAGTCCGCATCCGGATTAGTTAATGCATATTTCAGGATAGTCAGGATTTTATTGGCCGCGTCATAGCTGGCGATATCAGGTAAAACCTGTTCGGGGAGAAGGCCTATTTTACTTCTGAATTCGCCATCCGCCTTAAAAAAGACCGCGTGATCCGTCGTTTTCAGTCTTGACCCGGGAATGCCCCCGAAATAATCGCGGACGGCCCGGTTTTGATGTTCTTTTCGCAAAGGGATGATCACGGTGACTGAGGGGGAGGCTTTCAGCATACTTAGCATCCAGATTGACAGCGCTCCTTCTTTTTTGTTCCAGCAGGTGTCACCCGTGTTTTTCAGGCGATTTTCAGACTGGTAGGCGACGACGCTGAAATGTCCGCCTTTAATTCCCAAATCGCTGCAGATTTCATCCGTGCCTAACAGGGTGATGGTCCGGGTAATCCTTGCCTTGAAATTCGTTCCGCTGAAGTTTTTTAATTCCAGGTCTTTCACCAGGGTGATCGTCGTGGAGTCCGACCGGACCACGTCGAACGCTTCGTGGTCGAGCGCGGGAGGAATGGTCCATTGGGGTTGCCCAGGAAGGAAGAAGAGGGAAAACTGGCCTCCCTCGGGCCCCAGCCAAAGGCGCTCTTCGCCGCCGTAAGGGTTGGCATGTTCCTGGATTTTACCCGAAGCAATTAATTCATAGTTGATCCAGCCGTGGGAAAAACCGCTTAGTCCGGTTGAAGTGCTGGTCATGACCCTGCCCTGGTACCGGGGAACCACTACCAGCCTTGAGCCGCCGTTCACCAATTCTGCCGGGTCTGCATATTTTCTGAGGAACTCCAGATCATCACCGTATTTCCTTGTTTGACCAGTTTCGCTTTGGTTTTCGCCCTGTTTTGCTGCAGGACGGCATCCGGAGGAGAGCAGGGTGATGATTAAAAGCAGGTATGCGAGTTGGTTCTTCATCGGTCTATTTTTCAGTCAACGCCTCTGCAATTTGCGTATCAGCGTCTGTTTTTCAATTAAGTTACCAACGTATGGAACTCGCCAGGATAACCCTGAGTCTGTGTGAGAGGTATGTCCCTCATATGGCTCGTTTCATCGTAACTCCGTCAGCATCCTTTCAACTTCTCTGGTGAATATTTTTTCTGTCACGGGGTCGAAACGGGATGACCAGGGTTCGTATCCGCCTTCGCTGTGGGCCTGCTGAGTGGGCAAATAACCCAGCGAACCATTGCAGTATCCGACCAGGAACGGATAAGGAACGTGGGTGCACGATTTTACTTTTTCCCCGATCTCATGAAACAACTCACCGGGAAAGGTCACCCATGCAAAACTGCCGAGCCTGATTACCGACACCGGCACATTGATCGTCGTGTTCCTGAAATTTTTGATCACTTCACCATATTTCAAAGGGCATACGATGTCGCGGTGCACGAGGCTTATTTTCGGGGTCAGGGGTTCGCGGGTCCGGATCCGGTGAAACACACTGACGACTTCTTCGCCGATTTCACTGCCCAGGTTCGCGGTATTTTGCAGGTTGTCTTCACAGCCATCGAGTCCGCCGACAAACCGGGGATTGATGTCGCCCGCGGCACCCTGCGCAAAAAAACCCGTGACGCCGGGAATGTGTTCTTCGATATACGCCAGCATGTGTCCGTTCCATTCGGGGCTTATCGTGTTGTTCCTCCCTCCCAGCGAAGTTCCGTGACAGGCATAGTTGATAAACACGGCCTTGGGCTCTCCGGATAACTTGTCAATCCGTATGATGCCCACTTCTTCGTCGATGGGGCCTGACGGATTGGCGCCCAGCCGGCACACACCTTCCATTTCCCTGATCTTTACCGGGTGGTCGGTCTTGTATTTTCCGTACGACTGACTGGAATTGTTTTCATCGAACGTGAGGTACGACAGGGTATCTTCCATTTTTTTCCTCCGGTTCATCGCGATACCGGATTTCCCTGTGCCACCTCCCGTTTTGACCGGTTCCAGATCGGCAATGGCCTCTTTCACCGACTGGATCACTTTGCCGTTGAACGCTTTGTACCATTCTGATTCGGCGTTGCTTTTGTCCGGTACAGGGGCGGCGTGATTATGAACACACCCGAGCATGATGTGCCCGACAGGAATACCGGTTTCGTCCGAAACCAGCTTTCTAAGCGTCAGATAGTCATCCGGGGGAAGGCTGACTACATCAATTTCAATAAAAGCCAGCCGGTTCACGCTGTCATCAAAGACCAGGGAACGGATGTAGATTTTGCCAAAACTCCCGTCAGAAGGATTCATCCGGCAGGATTCGTCATAGCCTCCCATGTAAAGGCTTTCGCGGGGAGTAAGATCGACTTTGGCAATGCCCGCCCGGAGTACCGGTTCGCTGGAGTAAGTTTCAGCGCAGATGAATAGAGCCTGAACGGTGATCAGCAGCATAAATACCTGAGCTTTCATAGTGATTTTCTAAATTCGGATAAAAGTATTTTTCTTATACATATAATAGAGCAAGAGCCACACCAGCGCAACGGCGCCCACGGCGATCGTTACTTTGCCGGTTTCCCCTTCCAGCAGAATGGCCAGCCAGCCGAACAGTTGTCCGGATACTTCCCGGACGTTGATGAACCTGTAAAAGAGATAGACGAAGATGGAATTCATGCCGATCACCCTGAAAAAGAATGACCATTTTGACTGGCCCCAAACATCAATGATCAGGTAAAACAAGGCCACCAGCAGGAAACTTATTCCTCCTGTCAGCAAAGTAAACGTCGTTGTCCAGCAGTTTTTAATGACGGGATAAAAAGGATGGATCAGAAGAGCCAGGAGGATCAGTACGGTACCGGTGGCCGAAAGCAGCGTTACTTTCCGGAGTGCTGTTCTTTTGCCCGATTTCAGGATGACGCCGGCAAAATAGCCCAGCAGGGTGATCCCGATCGACGATACCGTGCTCAGGATGCCCAGCGCGTCGTAAATCCCCTGTCCGCCACCCGGTACAGGTCCGTCAGGCCCGTAAGCCAACCGGCCGGGAAGGATCATCCGGTCAATAAACCCATTCATGCAGCCTTCCGGGGTAATCACACCTGCACCGACGCCGGGCACCGGAACAAACAACTGAAGGAAGGCCACGCCGGTGATGATCCCCAGCAGCCAGGAGAACCGCCTAAGCAGGGAACCGGAATACAGGACGATAAGGACGGTAAAAAAATAGGCGATGCCGATTTGTCCCAGCACACTGACATAACGGGCGTTGGCAAAGCCATTCTGAAAGACCCTGTTGTATGCCAGACCACAAATGATCAGCAAAATGACCCGCCGTAAGGTTTTCAGGATAAGTTGCTTTTTTGAGCTTCCTTTTTCGAGTTTGGAAAGAACGGAAAAGGGGATGACGGCCCCTGAAATAAACATGAACAGCGGGAAGATGAGGTCGAAAAACCGGAATCCTTCCCACGGGACATGCTCAAACTGATTGGCCAGGGTGGTGATCCAGCCGGACGGGTAATGCTTTGCCCAGCTATGGATCAGGGAACCACCCCCTGCAATCCAGAACATGTCAAAACCTCTTAATGCATCAAGAGATACGATCCGGTGAGGAACCGGCTTCATGGAAGATGAATTGTCGTTCATTCAGTGATTGTTAGGTTTAGTTCATGACTATTAAGTTTTTTCGCTTCTGAAGGTAAGGAATTTGCTTCAATATTAGCAGTTGATCGCCGGATATTCAATGTCTGAATGCGCAAAAGGAATGTCAAATCCGGCAACAGATGTCGTTTAAGACCCCGGGCGAAGGGGATCCGTTTCCGCAGGTATATGAACTTGCTTTATACGTTTTTATTTTCCGTTTTGCAACAAGAGGTTTATGATCATTTCGGGAGAGACCTCCCTGAACGAATGCACGATGCTGTCGGCCCTGCTTAAATCATGGTCGCCCGAGTTGGGGTTACGGAATCCGATGCACGTCATGCCTGCGTTTTTTGCGGCAGTGACGCCATTGTACGAATCCTCGATGACCAGACAATGACCGGGATCGACACCTGCCAGTTCTGCGGCTTTTAAAAAGATCGCGGGATCGGGCTTTCCCGCTTCCACCTCTTCCCCGCTGACGGTGGCCTGGAAATACGGTCTGATCCCAAAACTCTCGAGGACGTGGTGAATCTGGTCATGCGGAGAAGAAGAGGCCAGCGCCAGGGCAAAATGACTTTCAGCTAATCCGGCAATCAATTCCGGAATCCCGGGAATCGGAACGATCGGCATCTTTTCCAGGTATTCCCTGTAAAGGATTTGTGTTAACCGAATGGCTTCGTCAACTTTTACGGGTAGCCCGTACCGGCGTTCCATGTACGACCACAGCGTTTCGTCCGACGTTCCCACGAACTTATGATGTTCCTCGTCTGACACTACGAGTCCAAACCTTCTGAACATTTCCTTTTCACAGGCGATGTGGATGGGTTCACTGTCAATGATCACCCCATCCATGTCGAAAATCACGCAGTACTTCATCTTCTTTT
>CAZOYZ010000387.1:0-352 GCA_964584045.1 uncultured Prolixibacteraceae bacterium
CAGATATCAGCAACTGGATTTATCCGGCACGAAATAATTCATCGACAAAGCCGCATATTTCAGAGATCATACCGCTTCCAGCCAGAAAGCATAGTGAAAAGGAATGATATCTTTTCTGTCAATGTTTTCGGCCCATGCCCTCTCCTTATGGCTGATTTCAGCAATTTGCCCGGCAGAAGTGTTACTAAAGCGACCGGCTACCCGCTCTATCGCTTTCAATTCAGAAACGGACAGTTTTGACTCGTCAAATTTCTCCCACTCAGCTATCTCTCCTAGCGGCGGTTCCGAATATAGATAAATTCCTACTGATGCGCATTTTTAATTTTTATGCGTATATTTGTCTTTAAAATCA
>CAZOYZ010000387.1:362-3662 GCA_964584045.1 uncultured Prolixibacteraceae bacterium
CGGACAGTTTTGACTCGCCAAATTTGTACGCTGAATTAGGTAAAATGCGTTCCACTTCACCATATTCGGTCATGTTATACTCGATTTCGATCAAATTCATGTCAGCGAGCGCGCCAAAAAGAATATCGTAATTACTCGGAACAGGACCATATTGGATCGCCGTGTATTTCAATCCTGTTATAGCTTGTCCAATGTCCCTGAAATGAACAAAATCGGCGTAAAACAGCAGTTTGTTCAACTTCGTCTTAAATGGCTTCAGACGCTCCGCGAAATAAAGGACCACCTGGATCAATTTTTCCCGGTCAAAGCTTTTAAACCCCGTACAGATTTCCGGCTGACTCTCGAATCGCAGTAACGGATCGCTAAAATCGATACCACAACCATCAAGCTTTTCAATCCGTTTTAGAATCTTGTTTTTCTCGTTTTCCGCCAATTCTGAAAATTGCTGGAGATGAAGCACGAAATTTGAAGGTAAACTGATTAACCGGATAAGGTTGGCATGAGCTCTCGAAGGCACCTCACCGCCTTCATAGTTTCGCCAGGAGTTTGCTCCCATGCCGAGGATCTCCGACATTTTCGCGGCAGAAAGCTCATATTTCATCCTAATGGCTTTAATCTGTTCCGGGAACGGAATATAATGCCTGACCCGGTACTGATTAACGACCTGACTAAAATTCAACTGAGAGAAATGCTCATCTTCAAATTGTTCCCCGGTATCTTCACACCGATAAAAATGAAATACAACATCACA
Source organism: uncultured Prolixibacteraceae bacterium (assembly GCA_964584045.1). Taxonomy (GTDB): domain Bacteria; phylum Bacteroidota; class Bacteroidia; order Bacteroidales; family Prolixibacteraceae; genus JBCFBK01. The sequence goes on from CAZOYZ010000387.1 coordinate 1,114, forward strand.
GGTTTCCTTACGATATTCCATCGGACGCCATTCTTTCATCGGCGTCATTTCTTTTCCGGTAAATGGGCTTTTCATTTTCTTTGCTTAAATGGATAGTTCATCGGGTGTTCAGCCGGATGAAATGAAATCTTTCAAAAAATGCTCAACCTCTGCTTTGGTTGCCATGTGATGTAAAATTAATCAATAAAACAAGAGCATCACTAAAAAGTTGAATATTATACAACATATTCCTGATAAATCAACTTTAAAGTAGATTTCTCTTTTCATAAAGCTCGCCCGTTTCTGCGACCATATCAATATCGAAAACGTAAGTCAGACCGCGAAATCGGCGGTTCCGAATATAGAGAAATTCCTACTAATGCGCATTTTAAATTTTTATGCGTATATTTGTGTTTTAAAATAAGACCGATGAAAAGCAGGCTGAATATAACCGTTGATGAGGCTTTGGCGGAACAAGCCAAGCGGTATGCTGCAAGGCATGATATCTCCGTTTCCCAATTGGTAGAACAGTATTTCCGGAACTTAACCCGGCCGGCCCATAAAAAAAACATCCTGGAACTGGTAAAGAAACTACCTAAACCGTCCATCAGCGTAGAAGGCGACGGAAAAGAAGCTTATTACAGGCAACAAAAAGAAAAGTATGGCTTTTAAAGTCTTCCTCGACGCCAATTTTCTTCTGGACCTCATGCTCCAGCGAGCCGGGTTCCGGCAAGCCAATGATCTCGTTCAACTAGCCCTGAACGGACAGATCAGGCTATACACGTCTCCGGCGGTACTGCATATCACCGCCTATTATACCAGCCAGGCCTACAGTCCCCGGCGGGCAAAGCAACTGCTGCTAACCCTGCTGAATGACGTGCAGATTATAGACAGCGACCATACTACGACGTTAATGGCGCTGAACAGCAATATGGACGATATTGAAGACGCCCTTCAATACTATACCGCGATAAAATTTGGACTGGATTACTTCGTTTCCGCTGATAAAAAGCTAAAAAAAGAAGCTATCCCGCAATTGCCTGTTTACACGGCAGAAGAGTTATTGGCTGAGCTTGGGCCAGTCTGACAATCCGCTAACTTTCCGGAGTAAATCTCCTTTGCCGGACTTTTGAACATGGCTTCGCTCCTACTTTGTTTTTTGACCCACAAAATAATGTTCCTTTTCGCTGAAAAGCACATTGAAGGTCGTCAGCGAACCATAAGCACGGGTGATATATTGCTGAAGATCGACTTTCTCTTCATCAGTCAGCCTGCTGTGGCTGTTTATATTTTGCTCCAGAACACGAAGCCGGTCGCGCACCATCACAATCTTGTGGAAGAAGGTTTCGATGGGTACTTCCTTCGCCTGAAGGCCTGGATTTGCCGGTTGCAGGATCATGTTTCCGCCACTCCATTTTTCGCCCAGCGGCACCACCTCCTGAAGCATGGCATGCTTGTCGAGCACGTATTCCAGTACCTTTTCTATTTCATTCAATGTCAGTGAATTTTTGGGGGAACCGGTTGCTTCCTCAACCACTTCAAGATCAGTGTTGCTTTTCGTCAGTTCAACCTTACCGCCTTTCTCAAAGAAAATTTCGTAGCTGGTAATTTTATCTTTGCTGATTATTCCTTCGCCGTAGCGCGGATGTTTCACCCGGGTTCCTACAAGTAGTTCAGTCATGGTTTGATTGTTTTTATATAGAGGCATAAAGATAATAAAAAGAAGCCATCCCCGGCTGCCTGTCAACACGGATCAACTTACCCGCTCATGTCTTTTGCACCCTCGACCCAGGGATCAGCGAAGGAGCATCGATCGATCAGCGATGGATCACCCAACCCAAAAACCGGAATCCGTGAAAGGCCGGAAGAATTTAACGTGGTGGCTCATGATACGCAAATCGCAGGTAGATAAATTGAAAAAAGGTATGAAGTCCATTGCAAAAGATGTAATTTCGCTTTAATTTTCAATCAGTCCCTGTTTCAGATCATTCTATGAATGCATTGTTTTCAAATTCGGAACATATCTGGGTTAAAAAGCTAAAAGATGGTGACAAAAAGGCTTTTGAAGTCGTTTTTGAGTATTACAAAAACCACTTATACCGGTTTATTCGCAAAGCCCTGCCTTCAGAAGAAGATCCCGAGGGGATCGTCCAGGAAGTATTTATCAGCTTATGGCTGAACCGCGAAAATCTCGACGAGCATAAGCCGCTTAAACCTTATCTGTTCACCATTGCGAAAAACCAGATTTACGACCAGCTCCGCAAAATCTATTCAAAAAGAAGATACCTGGATTCGTTGCTTTCAGATTATGCCGCCAATGCCGGTTCTGCCGCAAATGAAGCAGACTATTGGGAATTTCAACGTTATTTATCCGATAAGATCGACCAGTTGCCCGAAAGGCGGAGAGAGATCTTTAAACTGTCAAAACTGGAAGGAAAAAGTTACCGCGAAATAGCGGCCCTGCTCAATATTTCGGAAAACACCGTAGACATGCAGATGAGATCTGCCAACAGTGCGATTTATCAGGCCATTAAACGATATCTGGCTTATCTGCTTTTTGTTTTCCTGAA
>CAZOYZ010000387.1:3762-5380 GCA_964584045.1 uncultured Prolixibacteraceae bacterium
CCCTGCGGAAGCAGGAATCTTCAATCATACCCGGGATTCCCGCTTCCCTGTAAAAAAAATTAAAGGCCCGATTACGGAAATCAGTTTCAGATCCGTATTAAAGGTAGTTAGCATACAAGGAGGAAATTTCATGGATGAAAAATTAAACCTGGAAAACGTCATCGAACTGCTTTATCAGAAGCGGCCTCTTAATAAGCAGGAGTTATCGGATGTCGGAAGATTTTTAAGGAGTCCGGGTAATCTGGACGAACTCAACTCCTATCTGAACGAAGTCCCCGAAGCAGGTTCTTCCGGTCTGAAATTAAAAGTGGAGACCATTTGGGAAGAGATCGAAAAACGCGGAGAGCCGGCATCCCCGTTCAGACAGGCCATTTCGATCATCCGGAAATACGCGGCGATTTTGCTTTTACCGTTATTACTGTACGCTTCATGGGTGACCTATCAGCATTTTTTCGCACCGGCCGGGCATTTCACGCTGGCTACCAGCAAAGGCGAACAAACCAATATCACGCTGCCTGACGGCAGTTCGGCCTGGCTCAATGTCGATACCCGGATCACCTACACCACGTCGTACGGCAAAAAAAACAGGGAACTTACCGTGAGCGGCGAAGCATTCTTCAACGTCAAAAAAGATGCGGCAAAACCCTTTGTTGTTCATGTGCAGAATATGGATGTGAAGGCGTTGGGAACCGCTTTTAATGTAAAAGGCTATGACGACGAAGCAATGGTTCAGACCTCATTGTTTGAAGGAAAAGTAGATGTGGAAATAAACTCTTCCGAAGGCCATTTCCAACGGCAGGTATTAACATCCGGGCAATCATTGGTCTTCAGCAAAGAAACAGACACCGCCAATTTGAAGCGATTCGATCAGGAGACCATCGGAGCCTGGAAAGACAGACAACTGATTTTCGAGAATACCCCGTTCGATGAGGTCATCAGGAATACCGAACGTTGGTTTAATGTCGCGATCACTTACCCGGCAAACCAATTTGAAGGTGACTATTTAACCCTGAGGCTGAAAAAAGGCGAATCGCTGGAACGTTTGTTTGAAATTATTGACGAGACCATCGGAATACGATACACAACCGTGAATCACCAATTTACAATCACCAAAAAAGAATGACGCCTATGTAGCAACCCACCTTTTTGAAACGAGGAAACAGCCAACTCGCGATCGGCTGTTTCCGCAGCAATTTGTAATAAAATAAATTTTAAAACATTTCAAATTTATGAAAAAAGATGATTTACACCAAACAAAGGTGTGGATAGATCACACCCTTGTTAAAAAAGTTTGGAGGACTATGAAACTAACCGGATTATTTGTGCTGGTATCGTTTGTCGCGATATCGGCGGGTACCTATTCTCAAAATGCCCGTTTTTCATTTGAGATTGAGAACCGGACCTTACACGACCTGTTTTTATACATCGAGCAAAACAGCAACCTCCGGTTTGCCTATAACAAATCCGATTTGGACGATGCGAAAAAAGTCTCCTGTAAATTCGAAAATGAATCGGTCGTGCAAATCCTGAACAAGGTTTTGGACACCGAAAAACTGGCAATTTCAATAAAAAATGAATATGTGATCATCACTGCCAGGGGAGGCTCTGAAGGCAAACC
>CAZOYZ010000388.1:0-2554 GCA_964584045.1 uncultured Prolixibacteraceae bacterium
CTCCGCCGTAAACGACAGCAATATTTTTCATGATTTAAAATTGTTCAAAGTTTCAAAGTTGCAGGTTACTGTTGTTTGTGCCAAAAGCTTTTTCTTTCTTGTGTCTTGTGTCTTTTCGTTCTTACTCACTACTCACTACTCGCTACTCACTACTCACTACTCACTACTCACTACTTCTTACTTAATCACTCGCGGCCGGATATATATCTTCGCCATTTTTCAATGACCTCATTCATATCGGCAGGAAGTTCAGAATCGAACAGCATTTCCTCCCCCGTTACCGGATGGATGAAGCCCAGCGTCCTGGCATGAAGCGCCTGTCTCGGGAGGATCGAAAAACAGTTCTGCACGAACTGCCGGTATTTCGGGAAAGTGGTACCCCAAAGGATCTGGTTGCCTCCATAGGTGTCATCGTTAAAAACCGGATGACCGATATGGCCCATGTGAACCCTGATCTGATGCGTTCTCCCCGTTTCAAGCCGGCATTCCACCAGGCTCACGTAACCCAGTTGCTCGATCAGCTTATAATGGGTAACCGCTGGCTTTCCGTGCTCCCCGTCTTCATAAACGGTAAAGATCTGCCTGTTTTTTTTGCTGCGCCCGATATGACCGGTAATCGTCCCTTCCGTCTCTTTCAAACGGCCCCAAACCAATGCCTCATACTTGCGCTTCGTTGTTTTTTCGAAAAACTGAAGACCCAGCTTCGTCCTGGCCGCTTCCGTTTTGGCCACCACCAACAGGCCCGACGTATTTTTATCAATCCGGTGAACCAGTCCCATTCTCGGATCATTGTCGCGATATAAAGGCAAATTTTTCAAATACCAGGCTAACCCGTTCACCAATGTTCCGGTATAATTGCCATGTCCGGGATGGACAACCAGGCCGGGAGGTTTATTGACCACAAGAAGCGCATCATCCTCATAAACAATATTCAGCGGGATATCCTCCGGTATAATCTGTAATTCCCTGCGGGGAAAATCAAGCACCACCCTGATCTCATCACCCGGCTTTACCTTATAATTCGATTTCACAGCCCGCCCGTTAACGAGAATACTTCCCGCGCCGGCGGCGGTTTGGATCCTGTTTCGCGAAGCACTGCTGATCCGGGTTACCAGAAACTTATCAACCCGGATTTGCGATTGCCCGGGATCGGCAACGAAGTGATAATGCTCATTTACATCAGCCGCTTTGTCTTCGGCAGACCTCTCTCTCGCCCGGCAAATCCTCAAACTTCGTTTCGCCTTTGCCCTCACCGGGTCCAAATGTTGAGATAACCGCCTGTCTGCCCGGTTTCCCTGTGTATCGATCCGATCGCCGTCTTCTTCTACCATTCAATGCCCCCGTTTTCTTGTTCGCCACCGGTACCGGCCCCCAACTCCCGGCTGATTTTATCTTCTTCGACGGTCAGCCATAAATCCACCGAGATTCCCTGATAGACCATCTCATCCGACGGTTCGGGATGTTGCTGCCACACCCGGGCGTTGATCGAATCTGCAATATTTAAGACCGATTCATCGTAAATCACCGCCCCCATGCTGAGATTGAGAATGGCGATCTCATTTTGAGCCTGTTCCAGGGTGACTCCGGTCAGATCAGGAATAATCGTCATTTCACCCGACGCGGATTTCCCGACAACCAGATCGATGCTCGAACCACGGTCGATCATTTCCCCGGAAGCGATCAGGGAGCCGCGAAATTTTTGAGCCAGCACCAGATTAGGGAATTCAGACGGCACATATTCCACTTCACCCACGTTTAGCCCGACCCCCTGCATCATGCTTACTGCCTGTCGCAACGAGATGTCTGTCAGCTCCGGCATCATGATCCGCTCCGGACTTATTGAACAAATCGTTAAAAAGACGGTACGCCCCTCCTTGACAGAAAAACCAGGTACGGGAAACTGGTCGATGACCGTCCCCGGAGCAGCATCCCTGGTATAGATCGAGTCAATAATTTCACAACGAAGGTCTTTTTCCGCGGCCAGCCGGTGAACCTCTCCCATATCCATGTTCTGGAAATCAGGAATGGCAAAGGACTCTCCGTGATCGGTATAGCCGCGAAGGGCAAACAATGTGACGATCAGGAGTATCAATGTGACCAGTACTGCAGCGCCGACATTCAGCAGAAATGTTTTACTTGAAAGAAAAGCTTTAAGACTCATGGTATGAAAGCTGCTAAATAACCCGGACAAAAATAGTCTAAAATTCCCATTAATACACAAAAAGGTAAAAGACCGTGATCCTTTACCTTTCTGCACCGCTTTGACGGAAACGAAATTTATTAACGTTTATGTCTTGTCTCGTCCGAAACTGTCAGTTTCTTTCTTCCTTTAGCCCGGCGTGCTTTCAACACCAGCCGGCCACCCGGCGTAGACATCCTTTCACGAAAACCGTGCTTGTTCCTGCGCTTCCTGTTTGATGGCTGAAATGTCCTCTTCATATGTTTATTTTTTTAGTGTCAAGATACACGTATCAAGACACAAGATTTTTTTTAATTATTCGGACTGCAAAAATAAGTCTTTTTTATTTCCGGCCAAAAATATTGAAGCTATTTT
>CAZOYZ010000388.1:2654-5372 GCA_964584045.1 uncultured Prolixibacteraceae bacterium
CGGACTGCAAAAATAAGTCTTTTTTATTTCCGGCCAAAAATATTGAAGCTATTTTCATATGTTTATTTTTTTTACTTGACTGTGTATAATTTGCGTATTGAGCTTTCATCGCTTTTTTAAAGTGCATCTACGTATGGAACCCGCTGATTCGCTTGCGTAAGAAGTATGGTTCTCATGGCTCGTTCCATTTTTTTAATCCGTACCTATTTCGTGTGGACCGCAAGGTGGATCAACTTCTTGGTCGCGAAAAATTCTTCCCTGAAGAATGCATTTAACGCGTAGAGTGTGACCTGACCTTTAAAAGGAAGGAGCTCCTCGTCGAAATCCCCTCCTTTTAAATAGAGTATTCCGTTCGGCAGTTCATTTCGACGGGAAAAGCTTACGCGGGAAGCCACCAGGGAAACGAATTTTGGAAAGGCGGTGACAGCCCGGCTGACAATAAAATCAAATTTTTCATCCGTGTCTTCTGCCCGGCCCTGACGGGCCTTTACATTTTCAAGACCCGTCGCTGCTACCACTTCTTCCACCACCCTGATCTTTTTTGCGATGGAATCGATCAGCAAAAATTCTGCCTCCGGAAATAAAATGGCCAGCGGTATGCCCGGGAATCCTCCTCCCGTACCCGCGTCCATAATCCTCGTTCCCGGCTTAAACCTGATTATTTTGGCGATCGCCAACGAATGCAACACATGACGTTCATACAGATGATCAATATCTTTTCGCGAAATCACATTGATCTTCGCGTTCCAGTCCCTGTAAAGTTCCTCCAATGCGGCAAGCTGCCTGTTCTGCACAGGATTCAGTTCCGGAAAGTATTTTTTTACAATTTCCATCAGACCAATTCCAAAAACCAAAAAAGGTTTGTTCCTGTTGTTATTCCCTGTCCTAATCTTAACCCTTGTGTCTTGATCTTTGTGTCTTCAATCATCCTGACCGTCCATCTCGGTCGACTCGATCATTTTAAACAACATTTCACGCGCCCTGAAGAGCTGGGCTTTTACCGTACCCAACGGCAATTTTAATTCTTTGGCAATTTCCTCATACGAATATTCCCTGAAATATCTCAGCTCAACAAGCATCCGGTAACGCGGCTTCAACCGGCGCACGATCCTGCGCAACAAGATTGCCTTCTGAATGCGGATCATTTTCTGTTCCGGGTCCGGATCGATCGATTTCAGCTTCACCGGCGGATCATTTTCACTGCCTTCCTGACTGTTTTCCAACGAAATGAGAACACCCTTACGCTTTCTCAGAAAATCAATACAGTTGTTGGAAGCAATCTTGAAAAGCCAGGTGCTGAACGCATAATTGGGGGAATACTGATGAAGATTTTTAAACGCTTTCCCGAAAGCCTCGATGGTGAGGTCTTCGGCGTCACTTTTATTGGTAACCATCTTAAGCAGCATATAGTAAATAGCATCCTTGTATTTACCAAGCAACCTTGCAAAAGCCTTTTCTTCGCCTCGCAAGGCGGCCTCAACCAACGCGTAATCCTGCTGAGCCTTATCCGTCAACCTGGGGTTTAAATCCATTTATTCCGCTGCAAATGAATAGCTAAAAGCATCCGGTGATAACAACTTACAACCGGTTTGACCAAAAGGTACACTAACGAAGATAGGAAGATTTTTTTTTCATTCAAACGTTTCCGGAGAGTTTTAACAATAAAAAGGTGAACGGCCAACACCAGAAATACCGGGATCAGAAAGATAAACCAATGGTGTATTTCCGTGGCCAGCAACCAGATAAGACCGGCAAATAAAAGAATTGCCGCCAAATCTTCCAGGCTAAGGATCGCTCTTTTTATGCGGCTGAATTTTTCCTTGATCAGTATTCTTTTTTGTACAAGATCCGCAAAATCCGACCGGCCCGGCGAAACATTTTCCCGCAGGCTGGTGTCAGGATCGGAGGAGATCCTGACTTTTATTTTTGCACGGTTAAACAAAAGCTCCATATCGGCAAAATTTTCATTCATCCGGCCTTTAAAACCTGCCGATTCAAAATAGAGCTGTTTCCGGAACAAGACGTTGGATTGCTGGAAAAACAGCACGATCCCCGACAACGAATAGGCTGCAGAAGTAAGGAAGGAATAAAAGCGTTCCACGCGGCACCAGGTATTGTAAAAGCCTTTCTGTGGCTGGTAATTGATATAATTAAGCGTGACCGTACGGTCGCTGGTGATCTCATTGTTTATTTTTTTCAGGAAGGCGGGAGTAATTTCTTCGATCGCCGGGGTAACAAAAATAACCCAGTCATTGCGGGCTGCCTTCAGGGCCAGATTAACGACCATTTTCCCCGAAAAGCGCATTTCCTGGTTCAGCGCGCTGAACTTTAACCGCGGGTACTGCTTCGACAAGGCGCCTATAATGGTCAGGGTATTGTCCTCCGAAAAATTATCCACCACCACGACCTCGTAATCCTCATAGTCCTGGCTGAACAACTGGTGAAGCAATTTTCCGATCCTTCCCTCATCATTCCGGGTACTGAGTAAAATACTGACCGGATGCCGGTGGCTGTTCTCCTTTGCCGCCTTCAACAGGACGAGCTTAAAATAGATACCGAACTGAATTGCCAGCGCGAGAACTGTTCCGGCGGTCAGCAACATATAACCGGTCCATTCATAAAAAGTACGGTCAAAAAAGTCTGGGGTCATGGCACGATTTTGAAACACAAAATTAACAATCACGGCGATTTTATCATGAAACTTTTATATCTATCTTT
>CAZOYZ010000389.1:0-5369 GCA_964584045.1 uncultured Prolixibacteraceae bacterium
GCCAGACTGAACCTGGAGACGGAAAACCCCGGCTGGGACTTCGACGGGAAAGTGGTTGAGGCAGACGCGCTTTGGAACAAGGAGTTGAATAAGATCCAAATCACCACGACCAATGAAGACGCCAGAACGATCTTCTATTCAGCACTGTTCCACACCATGGTATCTCCCGTGATATTCAGCGACGTGAACGGCGACTACCGGGGAGCGGATGGTCAAATCCACCGGAATGTCGGGTTCGTCAACTATTCGGTTTTTTCCCTTTGGGATACGTACCGGGCGGTACATCCGCTGGCGACATTGATCCATCCCGACCGGCAAAAAGACTTTGCGGCCACGATGCTGGCTGTATTCGACCAGACAGGCAGGTTGCCTTTATGGCACCTGATGGGGAACGAAACGTTTTGCATGTCGGGAAATCCCTGCTTTCCGGTGATTGCCGATATCGCCCTAAAAGGATTTGATGTGGACAAGGAAGCGGTTTTTCACGCCATAAAAACTTCGGCGATGCTGAAAGAGCGCGGACAGCCACTCCTGGATGAATATGGTTATATCCCTTATGACAGGGATAGTGTGGAGTCTGTTGCCAAAGGCCTGGATTTCGCCGTAACCGACGCCAGTGGCGCACAACTGGCACGGCTGCTGGGCAAGGATGAAGATGATGCGTTCTTTTCAAAGAGAAGCCGTTCCTATCAGAACTATTTCGACCCGGGCACCGGTTTTATGCGTGCGGTGACCTCCAAAGGTAAATTCCGGGAACCATTTGATCCTTGTGTCGCTCCCCAAAGGGGCAGCGACTACACCGAAGGCAACGCCTGGCAGTGGACCTGGCATGTGCAGCACGATGTGCATGGGTTGATCGAACTGTTTGGCGGTGAAGAACACTTCGTGGAAAAGCTGGATTCCATCTTTATTATTGAAGGAGGATTCGGACAGCCCAATACCATTAATGAAGGCGGTGTGATCGGGCAGTATTATCATGGCAATGAGCCGAGCCATCATATCATCTACCTGTATAACTATGCCGGACAGCCCTGGAAGGCTGCCTGTAACCTGCGTGAAGTGATGCAAAAACTATATACCACCGCCCCCGGCGGGATCTGCGGCAACGAAGATGCCGGCCAAATGTCGGCCTGGTATGTACTGTCGTCCATCGGGCTTTATCAGGTGGAGCCTTCGGGCGGAAAATTCATCATCGGCTCGCCGTTGTTTGACGAGGTGATCATGAATGTGGGTGGCGGAAAGCAGTTCCGTATAATTGCCCACCACAACAGCAGTGAGAATAGGTATATCCAGTCGGCCCGATTGAACGGGAAGCCTTATTCCAGGTCGTATATCGATTTCAAGGACATCGTGCAAGGCAGTACACTGGAGTTTGAGATGGGCAATAAGCCATCCGGCACATTCGGAGTGGCAAAAGAAGACAGACCGTAAGAAATTACCGTGCCCGGATTAAAAAGCGACCATACAAAAATCAATATGATGACACTTTATAAACCGTTTAAATCTGATTTTGAATATGATGAATTTATCTAAACTACTTGCACCCGGAATCTTACTGGCAGGGTTGATCTTTTTTGCCTCGGCCTCCGGCAGTGCGCGGACCGATAACACGCCTGAATATACCATGAAATGTGATGGTCTGGAACGCATTTACAGGTTGCATATACCAGACAACCTGCCGGAGAAAGCTCCGCTCGTCATCGTGCTGCACGGTTACGGCGGACCTGATCCCGGAATCCTGAATGAGACGGCCGATCGCCATCAGTTTGCTGCCTGTTATCCGCAGGGTGAAAAGGACGGCAGAGGCAAGAAGTGCTGGAATGTCGGATATCCTTTCCAACATGATATGACGATCGATGATGTGGAATTCCTGACGCAGTTGGTGCGCCATTTGCAGGATAAGCATGGGTTCAGCCGCCACAATGTATTTTGTGTCGGCATGTCAAATGGCGGTGAGATGTGCTACCAGTTAGCGGCCCAACGCCCCGGTCTGTTTGCTGCCATAGCACCGGTTGCCGGGTTGATGCTGAACTGGCTTTACAAGTCCGACCATTCAACCGTCCCTGTTTCGCTCTTCGAAATCCACGGCACGGCCGACAAGACTTCAGCCTGGCTGGGCGATCCGGAAAACAAAGGCGGCTGGGGCGAATATCTTCCCGTACCGCTTGCCGTACATTTTTGTGCAGCAAAAAACCGTTGTACCGTCATGCAAACCGATACGTTGACCGGGAAAGCTCCTAACTACCGGAAAATCATCACACATCGCTTTTCAGGCGGAACAGGAGGTAGCGAAGTTTGGCTGTATGAGGTTGTCGGTGGCGGGCATTCGTGGTCCAGGGATGATATAGACACCAATGAAGAGTTGTGGAAGTTCTTCAGCAGGTTTGTCAAACCCTGAGGCTTTATTACGATGCAACAGAATCAACTTTAAAATCAATCTTTGATTGTTGTGCAGGACTGCCGTGGAAAGTTTGGTTCGGGAGGGGAATTTTATGGATTGCTCATCGATGACCAGAAATCGAACCCCATTTCTTCTGAAAAAATGAAACAGCAATGAATAATGAACCCATGAGAAAAAATAGATTTAAATTGACCTTTTATACCTTCTTTATTGGTGTAATGTCTCTTATAATGACGGGTTGCCAGCAAAAAGGTCCCCGTGGAATAGAGCACGTGCTGATTATCGGCATTGAAGGTTTAACCCCACAGGGTCTTTGGGAGGCCAGCACCCCCTGCATGGATAGCCTTATGCAGAATGGCGCATACAGCTACAATGTGCGTAGTGTGTTACCCTCATCGGCCATACCCAACTGGGCTGCCATGCTGTATGGAGCTGGACCCGAGATTACCGGTGTACTGGAAAACGAATGGAATAGAGACGTAGACAAGTGTCCGCCAGTGGTGATGTCAGAGAATCACGTCTTCCCCAACGTTTACAGCGTTATTCGCCAACAGATGCCCAAAGCCGAATTGGGAGCCATAACTGATGACGAAGCCCTGTTCCGTGTGTTGGAAAACGAGGTGACAAACCGATGTGAGGTCTATCATCCCCAACACCGGACGATAGAGAAACTGGCGGAGTATATCAAGGAAAAGAAGCCCACGTTACTTTTTACCCACTTGAATGACGTGGATAGTATCCTGCACGATGTGGGATGCATGACTCCCAAATATATCCAGGCCATTGAACGTACCGATAAAGATGTGCGCACCCTTGTTAACGCATTGAAAGCAGCCGGCATCAACGAACATACGTTGGTGATGATAACGGTCGATCATGGAGGCCTTCGCCGTTCACATAGTGGCTCTACCTACGAAGAAATTACCACCCCGATCATCTATTCGGGAAGAGGGGTGAAGAAAAACTACCAGATAAAGCAACCGATTTACAAATACGATGTGGCTGCTGACGTGATTTTTGCTCTGGGACTTAAAGCTCCTTATGAGTGGACCGGACGGCCGGTAAAAGCGGCTTTTGAAGGATTTGACGAGCCGAAGCTTTTTCAAGGCGTTGAGCTCCTGCCCACGCCTATATTGAGTACCATCGAAAACGGTTTCTATGGCGATATAGCTGTGGATAAAGCTGTCGAGGTGATCATCAAGAAGCCAATCGGCGCGAGAGGAGATATCCATTACACGATCGATGGGACGACACCAACATTAGAGTCGCCTGTCTATACAGGAACTCTTATCCTTGAAAAGTCGGCCACCGTGAAAGCCAAGATGTTTGCCGACAAGGGCGAAAGTATGACGACAATGGGACAGTACCGCGTGGCACGGAGCGCGGAAGGGGGCGGATTGAATTACTCCTTCTATTATCTTCCGGGTACGAAAACTATGCCTGCCTTGCAGGACAAGACACCTGTGTCCAAAGGAATTGCCTACGAATTTTCCATGAAGGAAGCCTCTTTTCCCGACTTGCACAGTCAACGGACACAATATCCGACTGATTATGGAATCAACGAAGAAGGATGGATTAAGATCGATGCCGATGCTAAGTATACTTTTCTTGCCTGGTCAGTGGGCGGGTACCGGCTCTTTATAGACTCACAGAAAATCTTCGAGAACAACAAGTTGACGGGAGGAGGGCACAGCGTGGGTACTATCACGCTTAAGAAGGGTGTTTATCCCATTCGGATGGAATATTTCTCCACGGGTCATGTAAGAAGTTATTTCGATTTGTATTATGAAGTCAACGGAATGCCCCGGGAACTTGTTTCTGCCGGCAAGGTATTTCGTGATAAAGCGGCTGCAGAGGCATCGCAAAAAAATAATAAATAAGCTCTATTCATCCCGAAAATTTAGATTCTAAATGTGATCGCCGGGGTTTTCTAAAATCCGGCTTATGTGCAGGCTTATTTGTTTGTTTCATAATAATTGTCGCGACAGCAGACTATGCGCGTGCAGAATACACTGACCGGGAAAGCCCCTAACTTCCGGAAAATCATTAAACACCGCTTTTCCGGCGGAACTAATGACAGCGAAGTGTGGCTCTGTGAGATTGTCGGTGGCGGACATTCGTGGGCCAGGGATGACATGGATACTAACGAAGAGTTGTGGGAGTTTTTCAGCAAGTTTATCAAACCCTGAGACGTTTCATTAATTCTTGCTATTTTGCACCAGGTCGCATGGTGACGCTTCGTTGTCCTGTCGATGAAATAAATAGATTATTGAAAATTAGAACGTATCATAAAAAAATGAATTATGAAAAATTTTTTAATCACATTGTTTGTTATTGGCTTAAGCCAGAGTGTGAACGCCCAGGTGGAGTTTAGTTCGCACAGAGGTTCTTCTCTTCATGCTCCCGAAAACACCAAAGCGTCAGTCGCCCTTGCCTGGGAACAGGGAGCTGATGCCGTCGAAATCGACATACACCTGTCAAAGGATAACCGGTTGATGGTGATTCATGACTCGAATACGAAACGGACCTCCGGAAAAGACTATCGGGTGGAAGACACCGTTTCCGAGACGTTAAGGCTGCTGGATGTCGGCAGTTTCAAAGGCGAAAAATATAAAAACGAAAGAATACCTTTCCTTGAAGAAATCATCGGGATGGTACCCCCTTCAAAAACGTTGTACATCGAACTGAAATGTGGTCTGGATGGACTTCCTTTCCTTCAGAAGGTGATCAATGCAAGCGCCACGGAAGGCAAGCTGGCCATCATCTGCTTTGATTATGATTTGATCGTCGCGGCAAAGAAGATGTTCCCAAACAATAGTTGCCATTACCTGATCGGGGACAAAGAGGGATTGAAAGAAAACATTAAAAAGGCTGCGTTGAATGGCATTGACGCCATCGATATGAAACATTCGCTGATTAATCAGGACATTGTTGACTACGTTCACAGCCTGTCCATGGGAATAAACGC
>CAZOYZ010000390.1:0-1796 GCA_964584045.1 uncultured Prolixibacteraceae bacterium
GCAGCTCCAATGATTACAATGACGACTGCAATGATAATTGTCTTTAACTGATTTTTTTCCATCTTCATAACAATCCACCTCCATTATTTTTTCAGAACAGGATTTTCCTGATCCGTTTCGGCTTTATTGCTTTTGTACCTGTTGCAGGCCAATTTTTATGCCATTCGGTATAAATCAGGTATTCTCCTGTAAATCAACAATTTGATATTCAATAAAGGAAGGCGGTTGTTATCAAATTGATTAACGGGATTTCAAGATGAGAAAAAGGGCCGATATCCAGGTGTGTGATCCCGGTGCCTGAGCTTATTCCCGGATAGCCGGTCTTCATAAATTCAGTTAAGGGGTATCCGGAATCATTGACGGTGCTATTGTCTGAGTGTTTTGATATCCTGTTCGGGAATTTCATGCATCATTTCAGATTTTTCCTCTTTCAGCATGCGGTAAATGGTCGCTACTCCTATATCCAGTTTTTCAGCGACCTGTTTGATGTTGTTATTACATTTCCTCAAGAAACTTTTCACGATCCGGATATCATATTCCCGAAGGCTTACTTCTTCGAGTAATAATTCCGACAGGACATCCTGATTCGCGCCTGTAATAATGTTGTCGGACGTGATCTCATCGTGATCGGCGAGGGTGACCGCCAGTTCGATGATTGATTTCAGTTCGCGTACATTCCCCGGGAAAGAATAGGAAAGCAACCGGTTTGAAGCGTCGGCGGAGAGCACTTTGGTACGCAGGTTATTTTCCCTGCAAAACAGATCGATAAAATGCTTTGCCAGGATAATTACGTCATTTCCCCGTTCGCGCAAAGGGGGCAATTCGATCGGGAGGCCATACAGGCGGTAATATAGATCCTGCCTGAAGTTTCCGCGTTTTACTTCTTCCAGCAGATTTTTATTGGTTGCAATAATGATGCGGCAATCCGTTTTAACAGGGACATTGCTTCCGATCCGGATGATCTCCTTTTCCTGAAGAGCCCGCAGGAGCTTAGCCTGCAGTGAGATGTCCATCTCCGCTATCTCATCAAGGAACAATGTTCCGCCATCGGCTTCCTCAAATTTTCCGATCCTCCTGAAATTGGCTCCGGTGAAGGATCCTTTTTCATGTCCGAATAATTCGCTTTCGATCAGTTCTTTGGGGATGGCGGCGACATTCACGGCAACGAATGTTTTTTTTGCACGACTGGAATTATAATGAATCGCTTTAGCCACCAGCTCTTTTCCGGTTCCGGTCTCCCCGGTGACGGATACCGTAATATTGGTACGGGTTGCTTTATCGATCAGTTCAAACATTTTTTGGGTTGCTGCACTCTTCCCGATAATGGTATTCTGATAGCTGTATTTTTGTTTGACTTCCTGCCTCAGGGTTACGATCTCTTTTTTTAATTTGCTTTCCTGCCGGATGTTGTTTACCGTGTTCAGCAGCCGCTCTTTAATGTCGCGTGACTTGACGATATAGTCATAAGCGCCCTGTTTCAGCAATTCAACCACCACTTCAATGTCATCCTGTTCAGAAATGAGAATGACCTGAATGCCGGGATCGGTTTCCCTGATCTGTTTCAGGACTTCCAGCCCTTTCATGTCGGGTAACCGGTAATCAAGCGTGACGACTTCCGGATCTTCGTTTAAATGTGCAAGACAATCCTTTCCGGTCCCGAAGGAGTGGATCTCATAATCGGGTATGAGTGATAAATGATGGACAAGCAGACGATTATACCATTCATCGTCTTCAACAACAAATATCTTGAATGCTTTTTCCGTCATTACCCTTTTTCTTTATTCCTCGATTGACGA
>CAZOYZ010000390.1:1896-5368 GCA_964584045.1 uncultured Prolixibacteraceae bacterium
GATTTCCGTCCCGATCTCATCGATCAGCTTAGCAATCTTTGCCGGATCTTTTCCACCTGGCGCTTCCTTTTCAAGGACCTTCAACATCTGATAAAGCGTCAGGGCAGCCATGTGTTTGGCAGGTGCCGCAAGCTTGTGAGCAGCTTCTGCAATGGCTTCCCAGTCCTTGTCAGCAGTCCCTTGCTGCATATTATTCAGGGCATTCTGACTGGATTTGATAAAAATTTCAATCATCTCTCTAAAGAAGACAGGATCGCCTCCTGAGATTTTTTCCAGTTCCCGGAGATCGACAGGCGTATGGTTTGCCTTTTTGGGGTGTTCCGATTGCTGCTGAACTTCAGGAAAAGCCCCGGTGACCACCTCAAGCAGTTCAGCCTCGGTGAACGGTTTGAGGATCATCCCGATCATCCCTGCGTCCTTACTTTTTTGGTTATCTTCCGGGCTGTTTGCTGCCGTTAGCGCAATAATTCTTGCTTCCGGCCGGAGTTTCAGGATCTGCCTGGAGGCTTCAAAACCATTGACGACCGGCATGCGCACATCCATAAAGATCAAGTCGAAAGGCTTTGCTGCTGCCAATTCGACTGCCATTTTTCCATTGCCGGCGATGGTATAGGTCACACCCCACTTCTTGAGGATGTTTTTTAAAAGATGAAGGTTGAATTCTTCATCATCGACCAGCAAAAAATGAAGTCTTTTCAAGTGAGCCGGAATATGTAATTTACCCTCAGAAAAGTTTTTCATGTGGAAGGCACTTCCCCTTTGGTAGGGGATTCCAATGGTAAAGCAGGTCCCTTTACCCGGAAGGCTGTCGACCGAAATGCTTCCCCCTTGTATTTCAACCAGTTTTTTAACAATAGACAATCCCAGACCGGCACCACGGTGTTTTTGGGTGAGGTCGTTGTCTAACTGGACAAACTCCTCAAAGATCTTATCTCTGTCTTCCCGGGAGATGCCGATTCCCGTATCAGTCACTTTTGCGGTCAGCCACAGTTGATCTTCTTTTTCATGGCATTCGGATTGCAAGGTTACCTGACCTTCATTTGTAAATTTAATGGCATTTGAAACCAGGTTGATCAGGATCTGTTTTAAACGGATAGGGTCCCCTTTTAAAATCAGGTCAGGGTCGGAATTCGTTTTGACCTCCAGGTCAATTCCCTTTGCAGTTGCGGCGCCTTTATTCAAAATATAGACCTCCCTGAAAATGTCAGCGGGCAAAAAATCGGTCCTGTCAATTTTTAGTTTCTGAGCCTCTATTTTTGAAAAATCAAGCGTGTCATTGACCAGGGTGATTAAATGTCGGGCCGATTGATGCACCACTCTGAGGTCGGTATCGATGTCGGCGGCATTTGGTTTTTGAAGGAGCTGTTCGGTCAGCCCGTAAATGGCATTAATGGGTGTTCTCATTTCATGGCTCACCGTAGCAACGAACATTTCTTTTGCTTTGGCAAGGTTTTCGGCTTCAGCCTTCGCCTTTTTTAAGATTTGCTGATAACTGCGGTTTCGCTGGATGTTCCGGAAAAAAATGATGAGGACGACCATCAAAAGGACTACCGCGGCAATCGTGAAAACAGTAAGGCGGCGATAGGTTTGAGCCGCCATGAAATCGGCTTCCTGCGTTTTGATGTTCAAACGTCTCTGCTCGTTATATTCAAGGGTGCCGATTTGTTTCATGAGCCGGGTCGTAATCTCAATATTCCTTTCCAGCAAAATTCTTTCCTCTGCCTGAAACCTTTTGGTCTGGTCAGAGATCTGCCGTTCTGTATTGGCTATTTCCTGTTTGATATTTTCCTTCTCTTCGCTTTTGTCGATGATGATCGGAGGGGGAGGGGTGCTTTCCTTTTTCCTGAAGATACGTTTGAGCAATCCTACTTTCTTTTCCTCCTTTTTAACCTGGATCGTATCGAAGGGCACGAGCGCGGTATCTATTTTAGAATAAAGCTCGGTAAAGGAACTCTGCGTTTTTCCTCTCCGGTTGTGCAGGGAGCGGATTTCCTCCCAGATTAACAGTTTTTCGTTCGTGAGGCGGATGATCGAATCGATGAGTTGAGCTTCTTCCGAACCGGCAATTTCATAATCCTTCAGGTTGCTGAGCTTATCCTGTACCGAAGCATTCAGCTGGCGGTACGGGGTGATGTAGGCGGGATCTCCGGTTACCGAAAACAAGCGTACGTTGTTTTCGATTTTATTTAAATCGGATGCGATATCCTTCACCTTTAATAACTTATCGTCGGGCCGGGCTTCCCGGTGAATGGAATCCACAATTCTGGAAAGGCTGTCATAGACAAGATACCCTGACCCGATCATGGCAGCAGCGATTACGATGGTTAATAAAGTGACCTGTACCTCAACTTTTATGTGCTTCATCTGAAATTGTCAACGTGTTACCGATTGTGTTAATCTTTTTTTTACGGTGAATGCCTTTGCGGGATTTTTCACCAGTAGCTGATCAATGTCGTCATCTGTAAATCCCATTTTCCTGAGATTGGGAACAAGTTCTTCAAAAATAGCCGTATAGGGCTTAAAATCTTTTTCCGTTTGTCCCGGATCGTACCAGCCGGCGTCGTGGGAGATCAGTATTTTGTTCAGAACTCC
Source organism: uncultured Prolixibacteraceae bacterium (assembly GCA_964584045.1). GTDB lineage: Bacteria > Bacteroidota > Bacteroidia > Bacteroidales > Prolixibacteraceae > JBCFBK01. The sequence goes on from CAZOYZ010000390.1 coordinate 4,489, forward strand.
TTCATCCTTCATTATTTTCAGTAACCGGGGGTAGCTCTCGACCAGCTTCTCGTCCCATCCGTATTTGTCGAACGAGATCCATGCTCCGTTTTTTGCGACCTGTATAAGTATCGAGGGATCTTTCTCGTCGCTTGCGTGTGTCCAGATGAACGCATGAGGAGAGACACCTTCTTCCTTTAAGATCTCCAGTTCCTGAATGGCCGCTACAGCAGGACCGGAGTGAGCCATGATGGTAAGTCCTGTTGCCTTATGGGTGAGGGCAGCCGCTCTCACCAGTGTAGCATGAAATTCGGACAACGGTTTCCGGTCAACGCCAATTTTAATAAATCCCGGGCGTATGCCCGTACCTTCAATTCCCTGCTCGTATTCGGCAATCCATATTCGGGCCAGTTCTTCAGCCGTCATCAGCAACACCTGTGAAGGGATAAAACGGTTATTTTGCGCACCGTAAAAGCCTGTGTTGGTCAAAATCCTGATCCCGGTTTCGTCCGACAGCCTTTTCAAAAGTCTGACATCTCTTCCAATATAGGCAGGTGTACATTCAACCAGGGTCCGGACCCCGTGTGTCTTCAGTTTTTCCAGTTCCGGTATCACCCGTTTCAGGACATCTTCCTCGTCGTATGCTTCAGGCTCATTGTCTTCCTGCCGGGTAATATCGGTCAGAATATGTTCATGTTCAAGGGTTTTTCCCATTTCTCCGGGTTCTATTTCACCTGTTACGGTGATGATTTTACCCTGAGGCATGCAGGAAACCGTCAGCAGAAGCAGCGGGATCAACAGCCGTATTGTCATAATCTTCTTTTTGGCATAAAGTTAAGATTTTCCAACCGCAGTTAAAAGTTTTCTGCAGGACGTTTATCCGGCAAGGGTTCGGCCGTCT
>CAZOYZ010000391.1:0-1233 GCA_964584045.1 uncultured Prolixibacteraceae bacterium
CCCACAAAATAAATGATCGCCATCACAGGAACCAGTTTAGACGAAACGTTTGCGATACGTTTTATCCCGCCAATGATCACGAAGCCCAAAAGGATGGCCAACACCCCACCGGTTATTACTTTATTGATACCAAAAGTCGTAAAGACCGCGTTCGAAATAGAATTGATCTGAGGTAAATTTCCGGTTCCAAACGATGAAAAAATGGTTGCCACCGCAAAAATGACAGCCATCCACCTTAGCCCCAGCCGGTTTCTCATATAATACATAGGGCCTCCGGCCATCGTACCATCTTCAGTTTTTTCACGGTATTTATGCGACAGGGTGACCTCAACAAATTTAGTGGTCATTCCGATCAGGGCTGTCATTAACATCCAGAAAAGCGCCGCAGGCCCCCCAAGATGAATCGCCAGAGCAACCCCGGCAATATTCCCGGTACCGACAGTTCCCGATAAAGCAGTCGCCAATGCCTGAAAATGTGTGGTATCACCCATATCACTGGCGCGGTCGAATTTGCCCCTCACAATCCGGAGGGAATACTTTAAATATCTGAATTGAGGGAATCTTAGATAGAAGGTAAAAAATAATCCGGTTCCCAAGAGAAGGTATACAAACCAGTCGCTTCCGCCAATATGCCTGTCAATTAAAGAAAGGATCTCGTTAAGCCTGTTCATCCTTGTACGAGTTTAGTTTTTTAGGAATTGCCGCCTAAAGTAGTACTTTTGATTTTAATCGGGCAGAATTTTCACCTAAATTTCACAAAGAAAAAACCTTTTTGAATTGGTTTTTATCTATTTTTGTTAACAACAATCAAACAAAAAAATTATGCTGCCAAAATTTTTGTTAGCCGACAATTCACAGGAATCACCGGATACGATCTATGTCGTTCATACGGAGGAACCTAAGTTTATTGTTGAAAGTGATATTGAAGATTTCTGGTCGAATCAGGAAATTCATTGGCTAAGTGAAGCTCCCGAGTCGCAGGAGTTGATCAATTCCCTGTTGGAAGAGGCAGAAAACTTTCTGGAAGATGAATTTGAAAACCAGGAAGATCTGTACGATGAAGATGACGAAGTGTAAGCACTGACCAAAAAATTCCGGTCAGTTCTTGATCATGTGGTCATTAAGGCTGATTCACATTCTTCATACTTAGCTGAATTCGCTTTCTGGAAATGTCGATATCAGTCACTTTCACATTGACGTGCTGATGCAACCGGACGACTTCACCCGGATTGC